>JAFSRK010000154.1 GCA_017446165.1 Ruminococcus sp. | reverse complement strand
GTTCGGTTTTCAAGATTGTCACCCTGTCGATGGCGCTCCAGGAGGGCGTGGTCGACGAGAACTCGAGCTTCTTCTGCGGAGGCTCCTACTCCATCTATAACGAGGAGATCAATTGTACCTGCAACCACGGTCCCGAGACATACCAGCAGGCGCTGTGGAACTCCTGCAACCCTGCGTTCATCCAGATCGGCCAGCTGGTTGGCATGGAAAACTTCTGGAAATACTACCAGTCGTTCGGCTTCTCCGAAAAGACCGGCATCGACCTGCCGGGCGAAAGCTCCGACCAGTTCTTCGCTTATGAGGGCGTTGAGGACACGATGGGTCCGATCGACCTTGCGGTCGCGTCCTTCGGTCAGAACTTCGCAATCACCCCGATCCAGATGATCACCGCCGCCTGTGCGGTCACGAACGGCGGCTATCTGGTACAGCCGCACGTTGTCAAACAGATCCTCGACAAGGACGGCAACGTCGTCCAGAACATCTCGACCGAGCCGAAGCGTCAGGTCATCTCGGAGTCCGTCTCGAAGGAGATGTGCGGACTGCTCGAGGAAAACGTTATCAACTACGGCGGTAAGAACGGCTATGTCGCCGGCTATCGCATCGGCGGCAAGACCGGTACGTCCGAGAAGCTGGTCGACGTCAACGGCGACGGCGTAGACGACTATATCGCGTCGTTCTGCGGTATCGCGCCCGCCAACAATCCGCAGTACGCGTGTCTGGTATTCTTCGATGCGCCGCTCGGCGGCAACTACTACGGCTCCGCGGTATCCGCGCCGGTATTTGCCTCGATCATGAGCGAGGTGCTGCCGTATCTCGACGTTGTCGCTCAGTACAACGACGAGGAGCTGACCAAGATCGACACCACCACCGGCGCCTACACCGGTATGTCCGTCTCCGACGCGACGACTGCCGCGAACGCCGACGGCTTTGAGGTCACCGTCAAGGGCGAGGGCAACACCGTCCTCGCACAGAACCCGCCGACAGGCGCGTCCATTCCGATGGGAGGTACGGTGGTTCTCTACACCGATCAGGCAAGCTCGACCGAAAAGGTCACGGTGCCGTCGTTCGAGGGCTACAGCGTGGCTGAGGCGAACTACATCGCCGCCTCGGCAGGCGTGAACGTCAGCCTTGCGGGTCAGGTATCGTCGTCAGACAGTACCGCGTCGGCTCAGAGCATCCCCGAGGGAACCGAGGTCGCGCCCGGTACGGTCGTTACGGTCACCTTCTCCTCGGAGGGAATCAACGATTAGTAAAACGAACTGTTAAAAACGAACTGTTAAGAATGAAGAATCGGGGCGGGTTCTGCCCGCACCCGAATTGATAAGCAAGGAATATAATGAGGTGTTTTTATGGAATTAGGACTTTGGGCTTTCGGTACGGCTGTTGTGGCGTTCATCATCACCGCCGTCATCGGAAAATTCCTGGTACCCTTTCTGCATAAGCTGAACTTCGGTCAGACGATCCTGGAGGAAGGTCCGAAGTGGCACAAGAAAAAACAGGGTACCCCCACGATGGGCGGTATCATGTTCATCATCGGTATCGTGATCGCCACCACCGCGGGCGTACTGCTCTACGCGATCGGTCACGGCGGATTGGATTCCGTCAGCCGCTTCGTCTTTGTCGGGCTGATCTTTGCGCTGCTCAACGGCGCGATCGGCTTTGTCGACGACTATGTCAAGGTCGTCAAGAAGCGCAACCTCGGTCTGACCGCGATCCAGAAGCTGGTACTCCAGTTCCTCGCCGCGGCGATCTACCTTTTCCTGATGCATATTTTTAACGGCAATTCCCAGATCCCCGATACCGCGATCGCCGTGCCGTTTGTCAGCGGCTTCGTGGATCTCGGCTTCTTCTACTATATCATCATGGCGATCGTCCTCGTCGGCATCGTCAACGCCGTCAACCTCACCGACGGCATCGACGGTCTTGTCGGTTCGATCACCTTCTTCGCGTGTCTGTTCATGATGCTGATCGCTAACGTCCTCGGCTTCGGCGCGAACGTCATCTATGCCGCTGCCGCCGCGGGCGGATGTCTGGGCTTCCTTGTCTGGAACTTTCATCCTGCCAAGTGCTTTATGGGCGACACAGGCTCGCTGTTCCTCGGCGGACTGGTCTGTTCCGTTGCGGTCGCGATGAATATGCAGCTTTTGCTAATCCTGATCGCGCTGATGTACCTGATCGAGATGTTCTCTGTCATGCTGCAGGTCACTTACTTCAAGCTCACTCACGGCAAGCGACTCTTCAAGATGAGCCCGATCCACCACCATTTCGAGATGTGCGGATGGTCTGAGATGAAGATCGTCTGTGTGTTCTCGGGCTTCACCGCTCTGTGTGGTCTGGGGGCGCTGCTGCTCGTGATATTCGGATAGAATAGTTGGTAGTAGGATGGCAGAATATATCCACGCCGGTTAAATGATCAACTAATAACTACCAACCACCAACTAAAGCACAGAAAGGACTGAGGCGTTATGAGTACAATTGAACAAACCTCCGCCGAGCGCAGACGCGAGTATGAGCGCAGGCAGAGAACGCGACAGAATACCGCCCTGCGCGGACGCGATCGCCGCGGCTCAGAAGGCTCAGCCTCTCCCGAGCGGCGGAAGATCCGCTTCTCGCTTCTCTCGATCGGCAAGGGACTCGACGTCCCCTTCGTGCTGATTATTCTGGTGCTGCTCGTCATCGGTCTGACGATGATGTTCTCTGCGAGCTACCCTGTCGCCTACTATGAGCTGGGCGACAGCTACTATTACTTAAAGCGTCAGCTGATATTCGCCGTCATCGGTCTTGCCGTCATGATCGCGATATCCTATGTTGACTATCACTATTACCACCGCTTCTCGGCGCTGATCCTCGGCGTCAGCTATCTGGCGCTGGTGCTGGTTCTGATCATGCCCGCTCAGGAGGGCGGCGTTCACCGATGGATCGGTATCGGCGACGTCTTCGGCATACAGGCGTCGGAGATCAGTAAATTCGCGATCATCCTGTTTCTGGCCCACTGGGGCAGCCGTTACTATGACCGCATGGACACCTTCAAATACGGCATCCTCCCCGCGGCGGGCGTTCTGGCTTCGACAGCGTTTCTGCTGTTGATGGAGCCGCACTACTCCTGTATCGTTATCATCTCGATCCTGACGGTCATCATGCTGTTCGTTTCGGGTATCAAGCTCAAGTGGCTGATCATCGGCGGCATCGCGCTGGTCGCGGTCATCATCCTGTTATGGACGACGGGACTTCTGACCTACGCGATGGAGCGTATGGACGGCTGGGGTCAGGCGCTGGTCTACAAGGACAACGACCAGTGGCAGCAGACATGGCAGACGAGAAACAGCCTCTATGCGATCGGATCGGGCGGTCTGTTCGGACTCGGACTCGGTCAATCACGCCAGAAGTACCTCTACCTCCCCGAGCCGCAGAACGACTTCGTTTTCGCGATTGTCTGCGAGGAGCTGGGTCTGGTCGGCGCGGCGCTGATCCTCTTGATCTTCGCCCTCTTGGTATGGCGCGGCGTCGTCATTTCGCTGAGAGCGCGCGACCGCTTCGGAAAACTCCTCGGCATCGGCTTGATCTCGCACATCGGTCTGCAGGTCATCCTGAATATTTTGGTCATCACCGACTGGCTGCCGAACACCGGTATTTCGCTGCCGTTCTTCAGCTACGGCGGCTCGTCGCTGTTGACTTTGATGTTCGAGATGGGCGTTATCCTCTCGGTATCGCGTACGTCGAATATTGAGAAGAGCTGATCAATTAGGAATGAGGAAAGTGGAATTAGGAATGAACGGAGGACTCGGTCCTCACCTGATTCCTATAAAATCAAAACGCGTCAGCGTTTCCCTTAATTCCTAACTCCTAATTTATCATTCCTAATTATTTGGAGTCATATTATGAAAGTACTACTCGCCGGCGGCGGTACCGCCGGACATATCAACCCCGCGCTTGCGATCGCGGGATATATCAAACAGCAGGAGCCGGACACCGAGTTCCTCTTTATCGGCAACCGCGACGGTATGGAACAGCGCCTCGTCAAGGCAGCCGGCTATCCGATCAAATCGGTCGTGATCAGCGGCTTCAAGCGCAGCTTCTCGCCGAAGAGCATCATCCACAACGTCAAGACGGTCGCCCATTCCTTCACCTCGCGTTCTCAGGCGAAGCGGATTATCAGGGAATTTGACCCCGATATCTGTATCGGCACCGGCGGCTATGTCAGCGGACCTGTCATTCTCGCTGCCTGCAACCTCGGCTATCCTGCCGTCATCCATGAGCAAAACGCCTATCCCGGCGTTACCAATAAAATGCTTGCCAAAAACGTCAAAAAGGTCATGCTCGCGATCGAGGATGCGAAGAAGCACTTCGATCAGAGGGCGTCCTTTGTCACGACCGGCAACCCGATCCGTCCCGAAATCCTCACGACCAAGTACGATGCGGCGCGCAAACGGCTGGGTCTGGAGAGCTGCGACAAGCCGGTCATCCTGTCGTTCGGCGGGTCGCTTGGCGCACAGTGTATCAACGAGGCGATGGCTGAGCTGATCGCGCGCTCCGCGAAGGATCAGAAGTATTACCACATCCACGCCTACGGTCAGCAGGGCGGCTATATGCTCGACCTCTTGAAGGAAAAGGGCGTCGATCCCGCGAAGTTCGATAACCTCGATGTTCGACCCTATATCGACAACATGAACGACTGCCTTGCCGCCTGTGATCTCGTGATCTCCCGCGCGGGCGCGATCACCCTGTCTGAGGTTCAGGCGAAGGGCAGACCCGCGATCCTGATTCCCTCGCCGTTCGTCGCCGAGAACCACCAGTACCACAACGCGATGTCCATGGCGAACCAGAAAGCCGCGATGGTCATCGAGCAGAAGGATCTGACCGGCGAGAAGCTGATCGAGACCGTCGACAGCATGGTCGTCGACAGGAGCGTCCTCGCCGAGTACCGCAAAAACGCTCAGAAGATGGCGATTACCGACGCGAACGAGCGCATCTATAAAACGATCAAGGAAGTTTTGAATAGTTGATAGTCGGTAGTTGGTAGTCGGTAGTTGAACGGCGGACTCTGTCCGCACCTGATTCCTATTGTTTTTATCCGATATTCACCATTTATCCGCGACATACATAATATAGAAAGCATAGAGTTCTGTATGAAAGGGTGTATGTTGTGGCGATGTATGTTGTGGAGGGCGGCAGAACGCTGTCGGGAGAGGTCAGAGTGCAGGGGTCGAAGAACAGTACCCTGCCGATTCTCGCAGCGAGCCTTTTGTGCCGCGGAGAGAGTGTGTTGTATAACTGTCCGAGGCTCTCGGACGTCGAAGCGTCGCTGACTATTCTCAGATACATAGGCTGTAACGCCCGTCGAGAGGGCGATACCGTCATCGTCGATACCGGCAGCGTGACACGCTATGATATCCCCGCGGCGCTGATGCACCGCATGCGCTCGTCCATCATCTTTCTCGGCGCGATGATCGCGCGCTTTGACCGCGTGCGTATGTCGTTTCCCGGCGGGTGCGAGCTGGGTCCGAGACCCATCGACCTGCATCTGAACGCTTTGAGGGAAATGGGCGTCGAGATCTGTGAGGATCACGGCGAGCTGGACTGCTCGATCCGCGACCGACTCCACGGCGCGAAAATTGCCCTGACGATCCCGAGCGTCGGCGCGACCGAGAACATCATGATCGCCGCCGCCACCGCAAAGGGTACGACGATCATCTCGAACGCCGCGCGTGAGCCGGAGATCACCGACCTCGCGGATTATTTGATCGCCTGCGGCGCGCATATCGCCGGTGCGGGCGAAAGCACGATCATCATCGACGGCGTCGAGCGGCTCCATCCCGCCGCGCACGCCATCATCCCCGACCGTATCGTAGCGGCAACGCTGATGTCAGCCGCCGCGGTGACCGGCTCGGATATTCGTTTCAAAAGCATCATCCCATCCCACCTCGAATCGGTGATCCCGGTTTTCAGAGAGTGCGGATGTGAGTTCGATATCTCAGGCGACGGCATGTCGATCCATACGCCCTATCGTCTGAAAAGCCCCAAGCTGATACGCACCATGCCGTATCCGGGCTTCCCGACCGACGCTCAGGCGCCCATGATGAGCGTTGCCTCCGTCGGCGACGGGATGACCGTGTTTGTGGAGAACATGTTTGAGAGCCGTTACAGCCATGTCAGCGAGCTGTGCCGACTGGGCGCGGATATCCGCGTCGAGGGCAGGGTCGCGGTGGTCGACGGCGTGAAAAGACTGCTCTCAGCCCATGTTCATGCGCGCGATCTGCGCGGTGCGGCTGCGCTGGTAGTCGCGGCGCTGTGCGCCCGCGGAAAAAGCGAGGTCGAGGGGATCGAGTACCTCGAGAGAGGATACGAGGACTTCGAGCTGGTGCTGTCGAGCCTCGGCGCAGAAGTCAAAAAAGTATAAATTGTAGGGGAGGGGCTTGCTCCTCCCGGAAGAATACGATCACCTTGCCGCTCGGCGGCGTACAGGAGAACGACGTGAAAAGAAAGAGAATGAAAAAGGAACGAAAACAGCATATTCTCAGGAAGCCCTCTGTCGAGGAAGTCAGCGAGAGGGAAAGCGACGCTATGCTCTCGGAGTTCTCTGACGACTACAACGACTTCTATGTCGACGAGGTCAGCGAGAAAGAAGAGCAGCTCGAAGAGGAACGCCGTGAGGAAGCGATCGAAAAAACCGCGAAAGCCGCGCGCAAAAAGCCGATCTCTCCCATGCGCCGCAAGCTCATGCGGATCCTCAGCTATGTCACGATCATCACTGTCGTCATCGTGGTGGGCGTGATTCTGTCGCTGACGGTGCTGTTCAAGACCCGGAGCTATGAGGTCATCGGCAACACCCTCTACAACGACAGCGACGTCATTACGATGTGCGATATCCCCGAGGGGACCAACATCTTCATGGCGCCCAAGGAGCCTGCCGCCAAGCGGATCAAGGACAGCTTCCCGTATTTTGAGGACGTCAAGGTCGGCTTCAAGATCCCCGATACCATCAAGATCGAGGTCACCCAGGCGGTCGAGGGCTATCTCGTGAAGATCTCCGACAAGGAGTACCTTCTCATCAGCACCAAGGGGCGCATCCTCAACCGCGTGACCGACAAGAGCAAATATGATCTGCCGATCTTTATCGGACCGAAGCTCGCGTCCGGCGACATCGGCGACTATGTCGAGTACGAGGACGAAACCATCGTCAACATCATCGAGAACATCACTCAGGTCTTTGCCGACAACGGCTATCAGGGGATCACCGAGGTCGACGCTACCAATACCGCGAACGTCACCTTCACCTATGACGGACGCATCAAGGTCAAGCTCGGCATCCCCGAGGACGTCAGCTACAAGGTGCGTACCGCGATGACCATCATCAGCACCAAGATCGACGTCGTCGAGGGCAGCAGCATCCGCGGCACGCTGGATGTTTCGCGCTGCAACACCACCAAGCGCTCCTACTTCGACGAGGACAAGAGCATCGACGTCAACGCGACCGAGGATCCCTCCGCACCGACTCAGGCTGCTGTGGACGGAGGCGTCGACGGCGGCTACGTTGACGGCGGCTATGATACCGGTGTCGATCAGGGCAACTACGACTGGCAGCAGGATCAAGGCTACGTCGAAGGCGGTTACGACAACGGTGGTTATGATAACGGCGGTTATGATAACAGCTATGATGACGGCAGCTACGACAACGGCGGTTATGACACCGGCTACGACGGCGGCTATGATAACGGAGGATATGACGGCGGTTATGATAACGGAGGTTACTACAACAACGGCGATATCCCCGGCAACAATCCCGCCTCGCCGTATTAACGGTCATCATCCGAATATGCGTATGATCGCCGCATAGAGGCATACTTGTGACGAAAAATCCGCTTTCGCAGCATGCAAATTCATGAAATTTTTGCAAATCTTTCAAAAAAAGATTGAATTTGTCGGCGATATGTGTTAAGTTATAATATGATAGAGTATAATACTATGAGTATGCTCGTTAGATATGTCTGATCATACCTGCATATTTGTAAGGAGGATAATAAAATGGCTTTTGAAGTTGAAAAGAATCCCGCAAGCGGATTACCTGTCATCAAAGTAATCGGCGTCGGCGGCGGCGGCGGAAACGCTGTCAACCGCATGATCAAAATGGATGTTAAAAACGTTGAGTTTATTGCGATCAATACAGACGAGCATGTCCTGCGTTTCTCTCAGGCTCAGCAGAAGATACAGATCGGCGAAAAGGCTACCCGCGGCAAGGGCGCAGGCTCTCTGCCCACAGTCGGACAGGCTGCCGCCGAGGAAAACCGTGAGGAGATCTCCGAGCTTCTCAAGGATACCGACATGGTATTTATCACCGCCGGCATGGGCGGCGGCACCGGCACCGGCGCCGCTCCGATCGTCGCGAAGATCGCGAAGGATATGGGCATCCTGACCGTAGCGGTCGTCACCAAGCCCTTCGCCTTTGAGGGCAAGAAGCGTATGGCTCAGGCTGAACAGGGCATCGCGGAGCTTTCCGCGTGCGTTGACTCGCTGATCATCGTTCCCAACGAGCGCCTGAAGTACGTTTCCGACACCTCCATCACCCTCCAGAATGCGTTCCTGATCGCCGACGACGTTCTCCGTCAGGGCGTCCAGAGTATCTCCGACCTGATCGTTGTTCCCGGTCTTGTCAACCTCGACTTCGCCGATGTTTCCGCTGTTATGCGCGACGCCGGCTTCGCTCACATGGGCATCGGCAAGGCTACCGGCAAGGATAAGGCGGTCGTCGCGGCTGATATGGCGATCTCGTCCGCTCTGCTCGAGACCTCTATCGACGGCGCGACCGGCGTGATCATCAACATCACCGCTTCTCCCGACATCACCCTCGACGATATCGACGCCGCGTCCACCATGGTTGCTCAGAAGGCTGCCGAGAACGCGAACATCATCTGGGGTGCTGTGATCGACGAGGATATGAAGGACGAGATCAGCGTTACCGTTATCGCGACCGGCTGCGGTTCGACCAACGATAACTCCGGCGCGTTCCCGAACTCCACCCCCGACAAAGCGACTGCTCCCGCGGTTGATCCGCTGGCTCCCGCCGCTCCGAAGGTCGAGGTCGATTCCTCCGACGATGATGACAGCTTCTATGACATCATGTCGATCTTCAATTCATAATCGGATCAAAAGGTTGAGCCGCTCAAACGAGCGGCTCTTTTTTACTTTATAAGAAACTGCTCGTTTCTTATAAAGTAAAAAAGATTTATAGTACCCGCCCAGTAGCGCACTGGATGTGCGCACGGGCGATGGCAATACGAAAATTGCGTGCCGAAGGCACGATTTTCTTAATACTGATAGTTCAAAACTGACAACTAGTCACTGACCACTGACAACTAAAAAAGCTGTTCCACATAGGAACAGCTTTTTTCTACGTTATAGAGCCTTATGCCGCGACGGAGGGCGTCTCGACAGGCGCCGCAACGGTCGGGTTGACCGGTGCGGGAGGTGCGGCGACAGTCTGTGTTCCGGCTTCGGAAGGAGCTTCCGTTGCGCCGGGAACCGGCTCGGCGGAGGCTTTCATGATACCCTGCTCGTATTTCTTTGCGATGATCTTCTTGACCTTCGCGTCGATCTGCGCCTGGGTGATATCGCCGCTCTCGAGCGCGTTTTGGATCGCTTCGATGTACTTTTCTATGTCGTCGGGCTGGAGGATGATGTCGATGTCGGCGGCGAACAGACCCTTGACGGTGGTGTCATAGTCATAGGTGATCGCGCCCATCGTCATGCTGTCGCTGATGACGATGCCGTTATAGCCCAGCTCCTTGCGGAGAAGCTCGGGAACGATCTCGGACGACAGGGTGGCAGGCATATCGGGGTCGAGATCGGAAACGATCAGATGACCGACCATGACCATATCCGCGCCGGCTTCGATTCCGGCTTTGAACGGAAGCAGCTCGCCCTTCTTGAGATCCTCGACGGAGGTGTCGACATAGGCAAGACCGTCGTGGCTGTCGTCAGCGGTGCCGCCGTGTCCGGGGAAGTGCTTGAGAACGCTGATCACGCCGCTGTCCTTGTAGCCCTTGACCGCCGCTGAGACCAGCTTGGCGGCTGTGGCGAAGTCGTCGGAATAGGCGCGGTCGCCGATGACGGTATTGTCGGGGTTGGTCAGGACGTCCGCCACGGGAGCGTTGTCCATATTGAAGCCGATCGCGCGCAGGTTGGAGCCGATGACCTCGGCGTTATCGTGGGCGACCTCTTCGCCCTCGTCCTTGTACTCGAACATGGGCTTGAATTTCTTTGTGCCGAGCTTTTCGGCAACGCGTGCGACGTCGCCGCCCTCTTCATCGACTGCGATGAACAGCGGGGTCTTCGCGTATTTCTGGGAATTCGCGATCATTTCCTCGGTCTGGTCGGTGGAGGTGAGGTTGTCGGCAAAGTAGATGATGCCGCCGACAGGGTAATCCTCGAGGCATTTTTCGGTCATGGCGCCCGCAACGGTGACGGCGCCGCCGTCGTCGGACTGATCGATCGGAGCGGTCAGCACTTCGGGCGTGACGATGAAGAGCTGACAGAGCTTTTCATAGTCGGACATACCCTTCATGTAGGTGTCCGCCATGGCTTCGTAATCGGGCTTCGGCGCCTCGGTGGGAGCCTGTGTGGGCGCTTGGGTCGGGATGTTGACGAGAGTCGGCTCCTGAGGGATGGTCGGCTCGGAGAACTCGGTCGCCGCGGTGTTGTTCTGCTGATCCGGCATGAGGACAAAGTGTACCAGCGCGTAGACACCCGCGCCGATGATCGCAAAGCCCAAAAGCAGCGCGACGATGATCAGGGCGATCTTCTTGCCCTTTTTGCCGCCATTCGAGCCGTCGTCGTCGGATTCAAAGCGCTTGTCCTCTTCAAAGCGCGTGCCGGTGACGACCGGGGTGTCGTCTTCCTCGGGAAAATCATTTCCTGCGGGAAGATCGCTTTTGGCGGGAGCGTCGTCCTCCGCGATCAGGCGGTCGACCTCCTCGTTGAGCTTTCGCTCGGCTTCATCAATATGTCTGCCGCGTCTTACGATCGGCTCGTCATCTTCGATAAATCGTGGCGTTCGTGCCATAGTATCACCTGTTTTCTGTCAATGATCTCTGTTTTTGAACACACTGCACCAAGATACAGTATACGATAATAGTATGTTAGCACAAAAGCGGCGGCGTTGTCACGCGTCATAACAATACTGTAATCTCAGGAAAACAGGTTGTAATCAATCTGACGGGTTCAAAAAAGCGGGCGGAGCAGCAGCTCCGTCCGCTTTTGAATATCGATCAATAGGATCAGACAACACCCTGAGCGAGCATTGCGGTAGCAACCTTCTCGAAGCCGGCGATGTTCGCGCCGACAACATAGTTGCCCTCGAAGCCGTACTTCTTTGCAGCAGCGTCGAGGTTGCGGAAGATGTTGACCATGATGCCCTGCAGCTTGCTGTCGACTTCCTCGAAGCTCCAAGAGAGTCTCTCGGAGTTCTGGCTCATCTCGAGAGCGGAGGTCGCAACGCCGCCGGCGTTCGCAGCCTTACCGGGCGCAAAGAGGACGCCGTTCTTCTGGAAATACTCGGTAGCCTCAAGGGTGGTGGGCATGTTAGCGCCCTCGGCAACAGCGATTACGCCGTTCGCGACCAGCTTCTTCGCATCCTCGATGCCCAGCTCGTTCTGAGTCGCGCAGGGAAGAGCGATGTCGCACTTGATATCCCAGACATTGGAGCCTTCCGCCTTCTTGTCGTGGTACTCTGCGGAGGGGCGCTCGGCAGCATATGCGTCGAGGCGCGCTCTGCGGACTTCCTTGATATCCTTGAGGAGAGCGATGTCGATGCCCTCAGCGTCATAGATCCAGCCGGTGGAATCGGAAACGGTGACGACCTTAGCGCCGAGCTGCTGAGCCTTCTGAGCCGCATAGGTAGCGACGTTGCCCGCGCCGGAGATGCAGACGGTCTTGCCTGCGAGGTCGATGTTGTTGCTCTTGAGCATTTCCTGAGTGAAATACAGCAGACCGTAGCCGGTAGCCTCGGTACGCGCGAGGGAACCGCCGTAGGTCAGACCCTTACCGGTCAGAACGCCTTCATACAGGTTGCGGATGCGCTTGTACTGGCCGAACATGTAGCCGATCTCGCGAGCGCCGGTACCGATGTCGCCTGCGGGTACGTCGGTGTCAGCGCCGATGTGACGGCAAAGCTCAGTCATGAAGCTCTGGCAGAACTTCATGATCTCGTTGTCGGATTTGCCCTTGGGGTCAAAGTCGGAACCGCCCTTGCCGCCGCCGATGGGCAGACCGGTCAGGGAGTTTTTGAAGATCTGCTCGAAGCCGAGGAACTTGATGATACCGATGTTGACCGAGGGGTGCAGACGGATACCGCCCTTGTACGGACCGATCGCGGAGTTGAACTGAACGCGGTAGCCGGTGTTGACCTGTACCTGACCGTTGTCGTCGACCCACGGAACGCGGAACTTGAGCTGGCGCTCAGGCTCACAGATACGCTCGAGCAGCGCCTGCTTTTTATACATCTCTTCGTTCGCCTCGATGACGGGGCGCAGAGAGTTCAATACTTCCTCAACCGCCTGCAGGAACTCAGGCTCGGAAGCGTTCTTCGCTTTTACCTTTGCTAATACTTCATCAACATAAGACATAAAATATACCTCCTAAATTAGTGTTGCATGAAATTAATAATATCGCACAGTTAGCATTATATAATAGATAGGTCAAATTTGCAAGAGGATTTTAGGAAATTTCATAAAAATCAGGAAATTGTGCGAATACGCGGCGTAATACACGGTGATTTTGCAACAATTATACAAAATGTTGCAAAT
>JAFSRK010000153.1 GCA_017446165.1 Ruminococcus sp. | reverse complement strand
GCTCAATTCGCAACATACATCTGTTGATAGGGATTCTTGCTGTCGGGAACGATCACGGTGAAGTCGCCCGAGATGATCTTCTCGGCGTTATAACCGAAGATGTCGGCGAATTCCTCGATATACTCTCTGATCTCATCAAGATCCTCCGGCTGTGCGGGACGCGCCGTCACCTGGTGCGGAAAGTGGATGCCCTCGCACCGAGAGCGCAGGTACATCTTGCCGCCGTGCATACCGGTACAGGGGAAGTTCGCGACAATATCTTTTTCGTCGTCGGAAAGTCCCAGCACGATGATGACGCCGCCCGCCTGGTACTCGCCGAGGAAGGAGCCTGCCTTGCCGCCGATCATCAGGACCGGAAGATGCTCTTTGTATGCCTTCATATGGATCCCTGCGCGATAGCCCGCGTTGCCCTTGACGTAGATCCTGCCGCCGCGCATCGCGTAGCCGGGAGCGTCGCCGATGTTGCCGAAAACATTGATCTGTCCCGAATTCATCGTGTCGCCGACCGCGTCCTGAGCGTTGCCGTGGACATTGATGACAGCGCCGTTGAGGTAGGCGCCGAGGGCGTTTCCGGGTGTGCCGTAGATGTCGAGGCGCTTGTCGGACGCGCCTGCCGCGATGAATCGCTGGCCGAGTACACCCGTCAGCTTGACGTCATCCTCGACTGTCCTGATCTGTTGATTCAGGCTTTTGTGATTTAACGCTTTAACGTCTAACGATGTCATTATACCACACCTCTCAGCATTTTTCTACGGGTATTTTTACCGAATGGGAATAAATTTGCATTTTTCATCAGCGCGTTTATATCAAGCTCGGAGAGATCGGTTTGACTGCGGATCAGATTGGTATAGATGCCCGCGCTCTTGACGTCGCCGATGATGATAAAACCGATAAGCTTGTTGTCGCGGATGAAAAAGCGCTTGACGCTGTTCCCTTCCTTTTCCTCGATCATCTCGGCGCTGCCGTCGTTCGCGTAGGTGCCCGCGGTCATCATATGCAGCCCCCAGAAACCGATGGAGTTCATCGGGAGCGCGTTGTCGAAAAGACGGTTGCCGCCCGCCATATTCACGCCGGCAGTATAGCCGCCGATGTTCGCGTTCGGGAGCAGCGCCATGACGCGCTTGGCACCGAAGGTGATATCCTCCTGCTCGACGCAGTCGCCCGCCGCATAGATCCCCTCAACAGAGGTTTCCATGCTGTTATTCACGAGGATCGCGCGATTACATTCTCCGCCTGCATCCTTGAAGAAGCCGATATTCGGACGCACGCCCAGCGCGAGGACAAGCACATCGAAGTCGATCACGGAGTCGTCCTTCATATGCGCGGTGTTGCCCTCAAAGCGTTCGGCGGTATTCGAGAGCGTGAACCGGATACCGCAGCTCTCCAGATGTTTTTGAACGATTGCGGCACATTCATCGTCGAGGATGGATGACAGCACACGCGGCGCAAGGTCACAGACGGTGACCTGCTTCACTCTGTCGCGCAGTCCCTCGGCACATTTCAGTCCGATCAGACCCGCGCCGACGATCAGCACGCGGCTGTCCTCATTGACCGCCTGCTCGATAGCGAAGGCGTCGTCGATCGTCAGGAAGGTGAATTGTTTATCCACGCTGTCCAAGCCTGCCATCGGCGGTACAAACGGCGACGATCCGCTGCAGATGCACAGCTTATCATAGGGGATCATCTCGCCGCTGTTCAGCGCGACGATCTTTTGCTCTTTGTCGATCGCGACCGCTTCGCCGAGGACGGTCTCGACATGATGATCCTGATAGAAGCTCCCGGGACGACAGTAGATGTTGTCCTCTTTGCTTTTCCCCTCCAGATAGTAGGAGATCAGCGGACGGAAATAGGCGGGATGCGCCTCCTTTGAGATCACGGTGATACTGCCCTCGAGATCGCGTGAACGGATGCCGTCAATACACGATACCGCTGCGGCGCCGCCTCCGATGATCACATATCTCATGCCTGCACCTCCTCAAAAACGATCGCGCGGTTGGGGCATCCCTGTACGCATGCGGGAACGCCGCCGCTTTGGATGCATAGCTCGCATTTCAGCACCGTGCTGTTCTCGTCGGTCGTGATACAGCCGTAGGGACACAGCAGCATACAGGAAAGACAACCGACGCACTTGTTATGATCGATGGTGACGATCCCGTCCACGCTCTTTGTCAGCGCGCCCGAGATACAGCCCTTGATACATAAGGGGTCCTCACAGTGGCGACAGGACACGGCGTAGTGGATCTTGCCGCCCTCCTCGACATGGACGCGCGGGGTGATAGGCTTACCCTTGAGAGCCTTGACCATATCGCTCTGCCCCGAGTTGGAAAAAGCACAGTTATATTCGCACAGATGGCACCCGAGGCACCACTCTTCATGTACATATATTCGTTTCATTCGCCCGCGTGTGAGATACCGAGAATCTCAAGCTCCTTTTCATTTAGTCCTACTCCGCGCAGCATCAGTCGGTTACCGCGCAAGGCTTCGATGGAGTTGATGCCCATCAGACCCATCATTTCTTTGATCTCATGCTTCCAAGCCGTCAACAGATTGACCAGACGTTCCTTGCCGGTCTCGGGATTCAGCCGCTTGACCAGCACCGGATCCTGGGTCGCGATGCCCCAATTGCACTTGCCGCTCTGGCAGGTGCGGCAGAGATGACAGCCCAAGGCAAGCAGCGCAGAGGTCGCGATATAGCAGGCGTCCGCACCGAGAGCGACCGCCTTGATCACGTCGCTTGCCGAGCGGATCGAGCCGCCGACCACCAGCGAAACATTCTGGCGGATGCCCTCGTCCCTCAGGCGCTTATCGACAGCGGCAAGCGCAAGCTCGATCGGGATGCCGACGTTGTCGCGGATCCTTGTCGGAGCCGCTCCCGTACCGCCGCGAAAGCCGTCGATCGCGATGATGTCCGCGCCGGATCGCGCGATACCCGAGGCGATGGCGGCGATATTATGAACCGCCGCGACCTTGACGATGACGGGTTTTTTATACTCCGTCGCTTCTTTCAGCGAGAATACCAACTGGCGCAGATCCTCGATGGAATAAATATCGTGATGCGGCGCGGGAGAAATCGCGTCAGACCCCTCGGGGATCATGCGGGTCTTGCTGACGTCCGCGCCGACCTTCGTGCCGGGCAGATGACCGCCGATGCCGGGCTTTGCGCCCTGACCCATCTTGATCTCGATCGCCGCGCCCGCCTCGAGGTAATCCTTATAAACACCGAAACGTCCCGACGCGACCTGAACGATCGTGTTCTTTCCGTATTGATAGAAGTCCTCGTGCAAGCCGCCCTCACCGGTGTTGTAACAGACGCCGAGCGCCTCGGCGGCGGTGGCGAGCGACTTGTGCGCGTTATAGCTGATCGAGCCGTAGCTCATTGCAGAGAACATCACCGGGAGCTGTAATTCCACCTGAGGCGGCAGCTCGGTATGGATCGCGCCGTTCTCGTCCCGCTCGATCTCGTGCGGCTTCTTGCCGAGGAACACGCGCGTTTCCATCGGCTCACGCAGCGGGTCGATGGAGGGATTCGTGACCTGGGACGCGTTGATCAGGATCTTGTCCCAGTAGACAGGAAACGGCTCGGGGTTGCCCATAGAGCTGAGAAGTACGCCGCCGGTGTTCGCCTGCTTATAGATCTCGAGGATCGTATTCTGTTTCCAGTTCGCGTTCTCGCGCAGTTCGTTTTCGTTCTTTCTGATCTTTAACGCGTGAGTCGGACACAGGCACACGCATCGCTGGCAGTCCACGCATTGGAATTCATCGGAGAGCATCACATCTCCGTCCGCGTCATAGCGGTGGACGCCGTTCGCACACTGGCGTTCGCACACGCGGCAACGGATACAGCGATAGTCATTTCGCTCGATCTCGAACGACGGGATCATGTAATTCACAGCCATCAGTACGCACCTTCTTTCACATTAACGATCACAGGCTCGCCGCCCGAGGGCGACCATGTGCGGTCGACGTTCGGCTCCATGATGCGGATCGCGGTTTCCTCCGACGCGATATAGACCATGTCGTCCTTCTCCGCCGCAACCATGGAACGCAGCTTCAATCGGTCATTCAATGCCATCAGACCGCCTTCGAACCCTACGACGATCGAGAAAGGCCCCGTCATCAACAGGGAGGAATAGATCGTGCGGAAGTAGGTCAGGCGCGCTTTGTCCTCGTCGCTTTTCTTCTCGATGGTCGTCCAGAACGGCGCCGCGATGACCTCTGCCATCTCCTTCGGCGACAAGCCCTTGCGGCGGAGCAGAAAGTCCGCGATATATGCCATGACCTCGGTGTCGGTCTGTAAGGTACATTTATAGCCGAACATCTCGATGAAGCGGCGGTTCGCGTCATAGGAGCTGATCTCGCCGTTATGGACGACCGAGTAATCAAGCAGCGCGAACGGATGGGAGCCGCCCCACCATCCAGGAGTATTGGTCGGGTAACGTCCGTGGGATGTCCACGCGTAGCCCTCATACTCATCGAGCATATAGAAGCGACCGACGTCCTCGGGGAAGCCGACCGCCTTGAAAGCGCCCATGTTCTTGCCGGACGAAAAGACATATGCGCCTTTCATATAAGTATTGATATGCATGACGACGCGTGCGGTGAACTCCTTTTCGTCCAGCTGTGCCGAGCGCAAAACGGATTTCAGCGGCGCCAAGAAATATCTCCAGATGATCGGTTCGTCGGTGATCTCGGGGATCTTGCGGGTTGGGATCTCCTCGCTGAGGACGATCTCATAGCGATCTTTCAGATATTCCTCGACCTCGCGCTTAATGTGCTTATCATCATAGAACAGGTGAAACGCGTAGAAGTCGCGGTACTTCGGATAGATGCCGTAGCCCGCGAAGCCGCCGCCCAGACCGTTTGATCGGTCATGCATGGGGATCATGCTCTCGATGATCTTTGAGGCGGTAAAGCGTCTGCCGTCGCGTGATATCTCAGCCGCGATCGCGCAGCCCGACGGATTTCGGAATTCTCCCTCTTTTTTCATAACAGTTTCCTCCCAAAACAAAAAATGCGTCACTCAGGGCATACCCTGAATGAACGCCTTTGCTCATTACCCGATCATTATAGCATCAAGGGCAGCCGTTGTCAATTCCAATTTTATGAAAAATGCAGGATTTTTTGAAAAAGTTGCAAAAATATCGAAATTTAGCCTTGACAAAAGCGTTTTTGGTGTGTATAATGCAACTCGTAAAGACAAAGGCGTCTTGAGCGATATGCTCGAGGCGCCTATTTTTCATTTGGAAGGAGTTCTCATTATGGCAAACGTAGCAGACTATTTCGGCAGTATGGTATTTGACGACAAGGTGATGAAGGAGCGCCTCGACGGCAAGATCTACCAAAAGCTCCGCAAAACCATCGACGAGGGCGAACAGCTCAGCCTGACGGTCGCTAACGCTGTGGCGGTCGCGATGAAGGATTGGGCGATCGAGAAGGGCGCGACCCATTACACCCACTGGTTCCAGCCGCTGACCGGTATCACCGCCGAGAAGCACGACAGCTTCATCTCACCGTCACCCGACGGCAGGGTCATCATGGAATTCTCCGGCAAGGAGCTGATCAAGGGCGAGCCGGACGCATCCTCCTTCCCCTCGGGCGGTCTGCGCGCGACCTTTGAGGCACGCGGTTACACCGCATGGGATCCGACCTCCTACGCCTTTATCAAGGGCAAGACCCTGTGTATCCCGACAGCGTTCGCGTCCTACGGCGCCGACGCGCTCGATAAAAAGACACCGCTCCTGCGCTCGATGCAGGCGTTGAATGCCCAGGCGATGCGCGTATTGAAGCTCTTCGGCAACGAGGACGTCAAGAAGGTCGTCACCTCTGTCGGCCCCGAGCAGGAATACTTCCTTGTTCCCAAGGAGCTGTACGCAAAGCGCAAGGATCTGATCTACACCGGGCGCACCCTGTTCGGCGCGCGTCCTCCGAAGGGTCAGGAGCTTGACGATCACTACTTCGGCACGATCAAGCCCCGCGTCCTCGCCTATATGGAGGATCTCAACGACGAGCTGTGGAAGCTCGGCATCCTCGCCAAGACTCAGCACAACGAGGTCGCTCCGGCACAGCATGAGCTGGCGCCCATCTACACCACCACCAACCTCGCCACCGACAACAACCAGCTGACCATGGAGATCATGCAAAAGGTCGCCGAAAAGCACGGTCTGGTCTGTCTCTTGCACGAGAAGCCCTTCAAGGGCGTCAACGGCTCGGGCAAGCACAATAACTGGTCGATCGGCACCGACACCGGCATCAACCTGCTGACACCGGGTGAGACGCCCTATGAAAATGTTCAGTTCCTGCTGTTCCTTGTCGCCGTGATCAAGGCGGTCGACGAGTATCAGGACTTATTAAGACTGTCCGTCGCGACCGCCGGCAACGACCACCGCTTAGGCGCGAACGAAGCGCCGCCCGCCGTGATCTCGATCTTCCTCGGCGATGAGCTGTCCGGCGTTCTTGACGCGATCGAGAACGAGACCGAATATGAGGGTGCGAAGAAACGGTACATGAAACTCGGCGTTGACGTTCTGCCTCAGTTCAGACGCGACACCACCGACCGCAACCGCACCTCGCCCTTCGCCTTCACCGGCAACAAATTTGAGTTCCGCATGCTCGGTTCGTCGAATTCCATCGCCTGCTGTAACATGATGCTCAACTCCGCCGTCGCGGAATCGCTCAGACAGTTCGCGGATATACTGGAAAAGTCCGAGGACTTCGAGAACGACGTCCACAACCTGATCCGCGACACCATCAAAGCCCACAAGCGCATCATCTTCAATGGCAACGGCTATGATGATGCGTGGCTCGAAGAAGCCGCAAAGCGCGGACTCTCGAACCTTCGCACCACAGCCGACGCGATGCCGCATCTGCTGGATGAAAAGAACGTCGCGATGCTGACCGCGCACAAGGTGTTTACCAAGGCGGAGCTGGAGTCCAGACTGGAGATCATGCTCGAAAACTATGTCAAGCAGGTCAACATCGAGGCGCTGACGATGATCGACATGACCGGCAAGCAGATCCTGCCCGCTATCGAGACCTACCTCGGCAAGCTGCTGAAAAACGCCACCATGAAAAAGGCGCTGTCTGAGGACATCAGCTGTGCGTATGAGACCGCCAACATCGAGAAGCTCTCTGCCGCGTGCGACGAGATGAGCGCGAACGCGGGGATCCTCGAACGCCTGGCGGACCATCTGAGCCATATCGACGACATCGTCGAGCAGGCAAACTTCGTCCGCGACGAGATCCTGCCGCAGATGGACGTCCTCAGAGATTACGCCGACGCGGCGGAAGCGGTCGTAGACGCAAAGCTCTGGCCGCTGCCGACATACGGCGAGTTGCTTTTCGGCGTGAGATAAGATATAATAGTTGATAGTCGGTAGTCTTTCGTTGGTAGTTAGTATTGTGCCTGCGGCGCTGTAGGGAGCGCTCCGCGCTCAAAAATAACTGCTAACTACCAACCACCAACTACTAACTACCGAAGAATGAGGTATTATATATGTGTGGAATCGTAGGATATGTCGGACCGCGCGACTGTACGGATGTGCTGGTCTCGGCGCTGACAAAGCTCGAATACCGCGGCTATGACTCAGCCGGTATCGCCGTTTTTGAAAACGGCAAAATCGAGGTCGCAAAGTCAAAAGGCAGACTGACCGATCTGGTCGCTAAGATGGAGAGAGAGGGCAAGCCGCAGGGTCACGCCGGTATCGGTCACACCCGCTGGGCGACCCACGGCGAACCGTCGGACGTCAATTCCCATCCCCATTCGGGACGGCGCGTCACCATCGTACACAACGGGATCATCGAGAACTATAAGGCGCTCAAGCAATTCCTGATCGACAACGAGCGCACCGAGTTCCTCTCCGACACCGACACGGAGGTCGTCGCGCAGCTATTGGACTACTATTACAGCGGCGATCCCATCAAGGCGATCCGCAGGGTGCTGCAGGAGATCCGCGGTTCGTTCGCGCTGGGGATCGTCTTTGCCGACCGTCCCGAGACCGTCTATGCCGTGAGGTGCGAATCCCCGCTGATCGTCGGTCAGGGCAGCGGCGAAGCGTTCATCGCCTCCGACGTTCCCGCGATCATCAAATATACCAAGGACTATTATCTGCTCGAGTACGGCGAGATCGCCGTCTTGAAGAACGGCTCCGTCACCTTCTGTGACCTGCACGGACGCATGGTGGAAAAGGAGCTGAAAACCGCCGACTGGGATGAGGACAGCGCCGAGAAGGGCGGCTATCCCCACTACATGATCAAGGAGATCCATGAACAGCCCACGGCGGTCAAGACCACCATCACCCCGCGTATCGAGGACGGGATGCCCGATCTGTCCGAGTGCGGCATCACCCCCGAAACGCTCAGAAAAATCAACAACATCTTCATCGTCGCCTGCGGCACGGCGATGCACGCCGGCATGGTCGGTAAATATATCATCGAAAAATATGCCCGCGTATCCGTCACGGTGGACATCGCCTCCGAGTTCCGCTATCGCGATCCCCTGATCGGCGAGAATGACCTTGTCATCATCATCAGCCAGTCGGGCGAGACCGCCGACAGCAAGGCGGTGCTGAATCTGGTCAAGGACACCGCCGCGAAAACGCTCGCCATCGTCAACGTCAAGGGCAGCTCCATCGCCCGCGAAGCCGACATGGTCATCTATACCCACGCGGGTCCCGAGATCGCCGTCGCCTCCACCAAGGCGTATATGGTACAGCTCGCGGTCATCTATCTCCTCGCGTTCGAGATGGCTTACGCCAAAGGCAAGATCGACAAGGGTAAATGTCAGCGGCTGACCGCAGAGCTGACGCGGATGCCCGATGTCATCAATGAAACGATCGACAAGGTCGTCGATCAATGCCAGTTCATTTCCACCAAGCTCATCACCGCCGACAGCCTCTTATATATCGGGCGCGGACTTGACTATGCGCTCAGCATGGAAGGCTCGCTGAAGCTCAAGGAGATCAGCTATATCCACAGCGAGAGCTATGCGGCGGGGGAACTCAAGCACGGCACGATCTCGCTGGTGGAAGAAGGGATGCCGGTGATCGCCGTCGCGACCCAGAACCGGCTGATCGAAAAAACCGTGTCGAATATCAAGGAGGTCAAGGCGCGCGGCGCGATGACGATCGTCATCTGTGACGAAGAGGCGGACATCGATAAGGACGCCGCCGATTATCTCATCCGCATCCCGAAACGATACGAGGTGCTGATGCCGATGGTCGCAACCGTTCCGATGCAGCTTCTCGCGTATTATACCTCGGTCAACAAGGGCAACGATGTTGACAAACCCCGTAATCTGGCAAAATCCGTTACGGTGGAATAACATAACCTGAAACGCCGATTTCACAAAGAGAACGGCGTACAATAACTCTCAGTGCAAAGGCGTACTCTGTTTTCGGAGTACGCCTTTGTCGTATCAATCAGCGGGAGGAGCAAGCCCCTCCCCTACAAAAGGAAGGTGTATTAAATGACAGTAGAATTTTGGTTTTTGATCGGTGCCGCTCTGGTATTCTGGATGCAGGCGGGCTTCGCGATGGTGGAGGCAGGCTTCACCCGCGCGAAGAATGCAGGCAACATCATCATGAAGAACCTGATGGACTTTTGTATCGGCACGGTGGTGTTCGCGCTCTTGGGCTACACCATCATGATGGGCGAGGATACGCTCTTCGGACTCATCGGCATCCCTAACATGGATCTGTTCGGTCACTTCAAGGAGTTTATCGCATCCCCCGGGAACGGCGACTTCACCGCCGCGTCCACCTTTGTATTTAACCTCGTTTTCTGCGCGACGACTGCGACGATCGTTTCGGGCGCGATGGCAGAGCGCACGAAGTTCAGTGCATACTGTATCTACTCGGGAGTCATCTCACTGTTCATCTATCCGATCGAAGCCCACTGGATCTGGGGCGGCGGCTGGCTCTCACAGCTCGGCTTCCATGACTATGCCGGTTCCACGGCGATCCATATGGTCGGCGGTATCGCGGCGCTGATCGGTGCGTGGATCCTCGGCCCGCGCCTCGGAAAGTATGAGCGCGACGAAAACGGCAAGGTCGTCAAGGTCAATGCCTTCCCCGGTCACAACATCGTCATCGGCGCACTGGGCGTATTCATTCTGTGGCTCGGGTGGTACGGCTTCAACGGCGCGGCGGCGACCACACCCAGCGAGCTTGCGTCGATCTTTCTGACCACCACGATCGCTCCCGCGGTCGCGACCTGCACCACCATGATCTTCACAGGGATCAAAAACGGCAAGCCCGATGTTTCCATGTGCCTGAACGCGTCCCTCGCCGGCTTGGTCGGTATCACAGCGGGCTGTGACGCGCTCGACGCGATCGGTGCGACTGTTGTCGGCATCGTATCCGGCATCCTTGTTGTCTTCGTCGTCGAAGTCCTCGACATGAAGCTCCATATCGACGATCCCGTCGGCGCTGTCGGCGTGCATATGGCAAACGGTATCTGGGGTACGATTGCGGTCGGACTGCTGGCAAACCCCGACGCTCCCGCAGGACTGTCCGGTTTGTTCTATACAGGTGATTTTCACCAGCTCGGCTTACAGCTCTTAGGCTTTGTCACAGTCGGTATCTACGCGGCGGTGATGATGGTTATCACCTTCAAAATCATCAAAAAAACGATCGGTCTGCGCGCGACCGCCGAGGAAGAGATCATGGGTCTCGACATCACCGAACACGGTCTGCCGTCCGCGTACGCGGGCTTTGCGGCTGCCGCTGAGGATTACAGCGCTTACGGTGAGGACATCACCGTCGTTACGGGTGACACGCCTGTCGCCGAAGCGGTCGAGGTCAAGGCTGTTCCGTCCTTTGACACCGGCGACGGCAAATTCACCAAGGTCGAGATCATCTGTAAGGAAGCGCGTTTCGAGCGTCTCAAGAGAGCGATGGCGAAGCTCGGCATCACCGGCATGACCGTCACCCACGTCATGGGCTACGGCGCGCAGAAGGGCAAGCCCGAATACTACCGCGGCGTTTTGGTAGACAGCAACCTGCTGCCGAAGATCCAGGTCGAGATGGTCGTCTCTGCAATCCCTGTGCGCGACGTCATCGAGACCGCGAAGAAAGCGCTCTACACCGGCCATATCGGCGACGGAAAGATCTTTGTCTATGACGTCGAGAACGTCGTCAAGATCCGCACCGGCGAAGAAGGATTCGACGCCCTGCAGGGCGACGAATAATCGGGACCTTAGGGGAGCCGCTCAGTTTCCTTTCCCTAAGCTTCATCAACATATTTGTTTTTGTCCTCTGAAAGTTGCCAAAATATCGTACCGCGACTCCCCTATTGTTTGCAGGCTGCATCACCACGGTGCAGCCTGTATTTTTTTGTGTCCGATAACCGCATAATAAGTAAAAAACAGTCGCTTGTTCGTTCTGAACAAGCGGCTGTTTTCCCGACGGGAATACTTTTTGATTGATAATGTTGTTGGATCATCATGAAAACACATACTGTTTCAAGCGGCTCATCGCTTCCTCGACGACAGTATGAGGTAACGCAAGATTCATACGGATGCCCCACGGATCATGGAAGGGAGCGCCCTGCTGCCACGCCACGCCGACGTCCCAGCCCTTTTTGATGAGATCGTCGATCGTCATGCCCTGTTTATGACAGTATTCTTCACAGTGCAGGAACAGCATATACGTCCCTTCGGGCTTGGATACCTCTATACCGTCAAAATTATCACGGATGAAATCGACGGCAAAGTTGACGTTGTCGGACAGCACCTGACACAGCTCGTCCACCCAACGGTGTCCCTCGGGCTGATAGGCTCCGATCAGCGCGTGCATGGACAGAACGTTCATCGCGTTATAGTGGCTCATAGTAGATTGCCGCTGTAATCTGTCGCGCAGGTAGCTGTCATAGACGATGTGATAGCTGCCGATCAGCCCCGCGAGGTTAAAGGTCTTGCTGGGAGCGTAGACGGCGATCGTCCGCTTCTTCGCGTCATCGGAGATGCTTTGCGTCGGGATATGCCTGTGTCCGTTAAGCAGGATATCCGACCATATCTCGTCCGAGATCACGACGCAGTCGTTCCTGCGGAATACCTCCATCGCTTCTTCCAGTTCCTCCCTCGTCCATACGCGTCCGCAGGGATTGTGCGGGCTGCAAAACACCGCAAGATGGATGTGATTCGTTCGAAGGCGTCTGTCCATAGCCTCGTAGTCCATGCGCCATATGCCGTCATCATCCTTTTTCAGCGGACTGAGCTCGGCGACTCTGCCGGTATCCTCCAGCACATGGGTGAAGCCGATATAGGTCGGGCTGTGAAGAAGTACCTTTTCACCCGGGGATGTAAATGCCTGGATCGCTGAGCTGACGCAACCGAGGACGCCGTTTTCATACCCGATATGTCCCCTGCTCAACCCGATAACGCCGTTGCGCTGTTCGTGCCAGCGAATGATGGAATCGTAGTATTCGTCGGTCGGGATATAGTAGCTGTATAAGGGATGCTCCGCTCTTTGGATGATCCTCTGCGGGATCGTCGGCACGGTCGCGAAATTCATATCCGCTACCCACATCGGGATCTTGGAGAAGCCCGCCTTCGGCGCGGTCGGCGCTGTGCCCCAGCTGACGTTCGCGCCGATCGCGTCGACTGCTAGCGCGTCCTTTCCGCTACGCTCAGGCATGGTGGTAAAATCATATTTCATGTTATGGTACTCCTGCTTCCTTGTGTTTTAACCTCATTATATGCCAACTACGGGTCGGATGCAAGTCAAAACAGTGACGATATTTTATCCATTCGCTCCGCGATCCGATCGGCATAGCGCGCGCCTTTTACGGTCAATTTATCCATCTGATAATCCAGTATATCACTCACGGAATAGGCTGCGACATATTGACCGTGAGCATAAAACGCTCTTATCCTTTTGAGAAGATGAAGCCCCGCCTCCCGTGCGGATAGCGCCGTGCCGTTGGGCAGCGTTATGCCGGCTTTGTCGATATCGAACAGAGCGGCATTTTTATAGTTTCGCACGGCAATCTCCTGCGGCTGTGTATTTGGCTCAGCCACAAGATACAGGATCAACAGCTCGATGAATTGCAGATCGCGGCTGTCGATCCCCTGCGGCGCAAGGGGGTTGATATCCACGTTGCGGATCTCGATATGGTTCACGCCGTTTTGGACGAGGGTATTCAGGCGATTCGCGCCGCGTGGCTTCAAGCGGATCGGGTAGTACAGCTCACCTACACCCGCAAGCGCGCCGCTGTCGATATAGCGCTGTATACTCAATGCGTAGGAGAGGACGGAATCATAGGACAGGTGTGGTGTGAAGCTGTTCCAATAGCCCTCCTCGCCGCATCGTAAGGACGCGTAACGCGTCAAAACAGGCTCTCCGATCCTTTCGGGCGAGAAATACGAGCCGTCGCATACAGGCGAAGCGGACAGCAGAAGGTTGATGACCCAGCCGTATGCGGTCAGGCTTTCTGCCAAGCGCAGATATACCTCGTTTTTATGGGCGGTGAAATCTTCGGATGAGGACGCGTCAAGGCTCTGTCGGAGCAGCTCCTCCGACAGTGAATAGTTGACATGGATGCCCGACAGGGTCATCTTGTATTTGCCGTATTTTTCTGCGAGATACAGCCGATAGCTGTGCTTTGAGCTTTGAT
>JAFSRK010000152.1 GCA_017446165.1 Ruminococcus sp. | reverse complement strand
GTCATCAGCTCGAACAAGACCGTTCCGACCTCCGGTACCGACACGCTGAATATCCGCATCGTATAATCAACTTACATAACCGCGCCTCCCCTTACCCTTTGGGGAGGCGTTTCCTTACTTCATACAGGATGTGATCATATGAAAAAACTATTATGTGCATTGTCCCTGCTGTTATGTGTTGCCCTGATCGGCTCGACGACCGTTTTCGCCGCTGATACGGGCGACGAGATCTATGCCGTCGCGACGACCGCAGAGGGTGAGGATATTATCCTCGCCGACGCGCCCGACGCTCTCGAGATCGGCGACCTCGAGAGCTATGAGCTGATCCTCGGAGACGAGCCGGCGCTGACCGTGGAACAGACAGACGCGTCTGCTGTCCGTTCGGGAGCCGATAACAACGGCTACTTCTCCGCGGATTTCACCCTGCCCGATACCGAAAAGCAGGTCTACCTCGTCGGACTGTCTGCCAACAAGGTTGCGGAGATCCAGAATAAAATCATCGAGAATTATGCAAAGGGCGCGAACTTCAAGCTGACCGACCTGAGCTTCATCGACGCCGAGAAGCTGCGTCAGACGGACGACGGCGACGACTACCTTTGCTGGGCGGCGACCGCCTCCAACCTGCTGACCTATACCGGCTGGGCGGCTCAGGCGGGCTTTGGCTCGACCGACGACGTCTATGAGAGCTACATCGACGCGTTCACCGACAACGGCGGCGACACCGTTCTTGCCCTCGGTTGGTTTTTCAACGGCGTGAACACCTTTGAGGTCAAGCAGCCGGGCGTTGCTGCGTCCGCGACAGCGGGTACGGGCGGCTATCTGAACGATTATTCCTACGGCGAGCTTGCCGAATCTGTCGATGTTCTGACAGGCGGCGTCGACGCTTTGAGCGAGCTGCATCAAAGCCTGCGCGACGGCTACGGCGTGGGGCTGGGCTTGACGATCTACCACATGGGCAGCTACAGCGGCGGACATGCGGTCACCTGCTGGGGCTATATCGCCGACACCGCGTATGACCCGACCGATCCCGCATACTACGCGGGACTGTTCCTGACCGACTCCGACTCCGATCAGGTGCGTGACGGCGACCGCCGCGACGCTCCGAATATCCTGCAGGCGGTATCTTTGACGACCGGTGAGGACGCTAACGGCGTGATGACGTTCGAGCTTGACCTCGACGCTGCGAACCATGCGATCGTAGACGAGTTTTTCCGGCTGACGCCCTACAGCGCGGACGTCGTGAAGGAAACCGCCTCCGACGCGACCCGCGACAAGGTCAACTCCCCCGATCTGACGAACTTCGGCTTCTATCTGGGAACGGACCTCACGACTCAGGACTACGAGTATTTCGATGAGAAGATCGAGAGCAACACAAAGTTCTTCTACACACCCGTGATCAAGGACGAGGCTGACAAAACCTACAGCGGCAGGACGAGGATCGTCGTGACCTTTACGGACGCTGACGGCAACACCGCGTTCACCCGCACCGTCAACACGAATCTCTCCATCCGACCGGACTACTATGTCAGCTTCGGCAGTTCGCTGATCAACAACAACGGCTTGTCCGAGGGCGACTACACCGTGACGGTGACCCTCAACGGCGATCATGCGGTATCCGAGGCATACTATTATAACAACACCTACAGCTTCCCTTTGAAGGTGCGCGACAGCTATCTGCTCGGCGACTTTGACGGCAGCGGCTCGGTGGATATCATAGACGCTACCGGCATCCAGCGCATGCTGGCAGGTTATCACGTCGGCGACGAGAAAGCCGCTCAGCGCGGCACGATCACCGGAAAGAAGCCGGGCATCATGGACGCGACCGCGATCCAGCGCAAGCTCGCGAATTATCAGGTGAGTTATCCCATCGGCGAGAAAAAGCTGTATGACTAAACGGATAACGGTTGACGGATAACGGATAACGGTTGACGGATAACGGATAACGGTTGACGGTTGACGGATAACGGTTGACTGCGGGCGCCGTCCGCACCCGGTGCATTATGGAATACACATTAAAAAGATCTAAGAGAAAAACCGTTTCGGTCGAGGTGCGCGACGGCGAGGTCATCGTCCGCGCACCTTTGCGCATGCCGAAGCGTGACATCGCGGCGTTTGTCGACAAGCACGAGGACTGGATCCGAAAGCAGCTCGACAGATCCCACATACAACAGGCGCAGCTTGAGAACGTCGAGAAGCTCACCGAGGCGGAGCTGGACGCGCTGTACCGCCGCGCAAAGGAGTATCTCCCCGACCGCGTGCGATACTATGCAGAAAAGCTCGGCGTGAGCTTCGGGCGGATCACGATCCGCTGTCAGAAGACGCGATGGGGGAGCTGCTCGGCGAAGAAGAACCTCAACTTCAACTGCCTGTTGATGCTCACCCCGCCCGAGGTGATCGACTCGGTCGTGGTGCATGAGGTGTGTCATTTAAGGGAGATGAACCATTCTAAGCGCTTCTACGCGCTGGTACTTCAGTTGTGTCCCGACTACCGCGCCCGCGACAAGTGGCTCAAGGAAAACGGCAAGCTCCTCATGGCGCGTGTAGGGTGAGGCGCAATACGTTCTGTAGGGGAGCGCCTTGGTGCTCCCGATCGGAAATCAGATGATTTTCGATATTGCAGAACGGTTGATTTTCCTTTTCACGCAACAAAATAACATCACCACATTGACGTAGGGGCGGATGCCCACATCTGCCCGCCGGTGGAACGTTTCATCCCTATCCGCGGTTGGATATATCATCAACGTCCGTCATTCTGCGGGCGACCACTGGTCGCCCCTACGGAAAGGTGTCGCGAAGCGACGTCGGGGTGCCGTTTCCTGCTAAGGCATCGTCCCCTACGAAGCCTCGTTTTACTCATACTTTTTTCGACAAGCTGAAATAACCGCCTGAGAAGCGGTTGTTTTTCTTTGCGACCGTTACCTGTGTGCGAAGAATTTCGTCTATATAAGCAACCGAGAATAAATCCGAACCCGCTATTCTCGGTTGCTTAAGCAGAAGGAGGGAGAATATGGAGGACAGTCAGATCATAGAGCTGTATTGGCAGCGCAAGGAATCCGCGATCGCGGAATGTCGAACCAAATACGGCGCCTATTGCTATTCGATCGCCGATCATATCCTTCACTCCGAACAGGATGCAGAGGAATGCGTCAACGATACATGGCTCAGGGTGTGGCGCTCGATCCCGCCCCGGCGACCGAACCGCCTGTCGGTGTTCCTCGGCAGGATCGTCCGCAATCTTGCGATCGACCGTTATCGCCGGGAGCATGCACAGAAATACGGCGGCGGTCAGCTTGCCGCTTGTCTGGAGGAACTGAGCGAATGTATCGGCGAAGAAGCGCCGGTCGAGGACAGGCTGGTTCTCAAGGAACTGCTTGACAGCTTTTTGAGAACGCTTCCCGACAGGAATCGGGAGATATTCATGCACCGCTACTGGTACATGGCGCCGGTGGGTGAGATCGCCCGCCGATACCGCATGACACAGGGAGCGGTCAAAATGAACCTGAGCCGCACGCGCGAAAAGCTCAGGGCTTATCTGGAAAAGGAGGGGATCGGCGTATGAAGAACAAGGATGTATTGCTCGATGTGATCGGCGAAGTTGATGACAGCCTGATCCCCATGCATACGAAAAAACGCTTCAGCCGCAGTCGCGCCGTCATCGGCGGCGTGCTTGCCGCGGCGTTGATCGCGGGAATGATATTGATCTTGCCCAAGGGGAACCGGACTCCCGCGGTCACTCCCTCTGCGACCGAAGCGGTGTCGGCACAGCCCTCGGAAGGATCCGCGACCCCGACTGATGCACAGGAGCCGACCGTACTGAAAATCGTTGAGAGCAGCGTTAAGGCGCTCGCATCGGCGGAGTATCCGGCAATAAGCGCCTACCTTCCGGGTGGTTCTTACGATCGTACCGGCTTTACCTCTTTCTTTGAAAACAGCACACAGGTCTTTTTGTCCGGCGCAGAGAATGATAACCGCGTTTATTCCCCGATGAGCCTGTTCATGGCGCTGGGGATGACGGCGGAAGCGACCGACGGAGATTCCAGACAACAGATCCTTGACGCTTTGGGTCAGGAGGATATCGACGCCCTGCGCTCCTATGCGAAGCTGCTCTGGGAGGCGAATTACAGTTATGACAGCAGCGACTGTGCATGTCTGTTCGCCGACTCGCTGTGGACGAACAGCAGGTGGAGCTATCACCAAAGCACATTGGACAGGATCGCCGAAAACTACTATGCGTCCTCTTTCTCCGGCGATCCCGCAAAGGATGAATTCGGTCGCGCCATGCGAAAATGGATCAATGAACAGACGGATGATCTTTTGACGGACTATACGTCACAGATCGAGCCGGATCCCGCCACGGTGCTTGCGCTTGTTTCCACCGTGAACTACACCGGCAGGTGGGTCTCGGATTTTCTCGAGAACCATACGCGGGAGGATGTTTTTCATGCGCCGTCGGGAGATATCCGCTGTGAGTTTATGAACAAAGAGGGAACCGATACCTATTATTGGGGAGAGAATTTCGGCTCCGTAACGCTCCCAATCAAAAACAACGGCGCGATGAAGCTGATCCTGCCCGACGAGGGCGTCACTCCCGAGGAGTTGCTTCGGGACGCCGAGGCGCTGCGCTATATGAGCGTTTCGGCAGGCGATGCGTACGAGAACAGCAAAGAGGCGGTGGTGACCCTGTCTGTGCCGAAATTCGACGTTTCGTCCTCGATCGGTCTTGAGGACAGCTTGGCGGAGCTTGGCGTGACGGATATCTTTGAACCCGGAGCCGCTGATTTCACCCCGCTGACCGATGAATCCGATGAACTCTATGTGTCCCAAGCCGAACAGGACGCGCGGGTGATGATCGACGAGAAGGGCTGCAAGGCGGTCGCGGTCACAGAGATGGGAGCGGGTGCCGGCGCGGCAAAGCCTCCTGAGGAAAAGGTCGAATTCATCCTCGACCGACCGTTCATCTTCGAGATCATCAGCAAGACCGGATTCCCTCTCTTTGTCGGCGTCGTCAATAATCCGACAGCGTAAGTTGAGCATGCGTTGATAGGATATCCCTATCCACGGAGCAAAACAACATCACAACACTGACGTAGGGACGACCATCGGTCGTCCGTCGGCAGAAGCGTTTCATTCCTATCTGCGGTTGGGTATATCATCGTCGTCCGTTATTCTGCGGGACGATGTGGGGGATCTCCCCTAAGGGGAGGTGTCGCGAAGCGACAGAGGGGAGCCGTCTCCGGCTGAGGAATCGTCCCCTACGGATTGAACCGACGTTGTGTTGATGACGTAGGGACGACCATTGGTCGTCCGAAAACGTCGATACCATATCCCGCCCTACAATTAATACTAGGGCTTGTTTAAAAAATGACAAAACGCACAAAGAAGCGGATCTTTTTCCGCAATCCTGCGTTATTTTTCTCGGAATACGCCGAGTATGCCTTCAAAAAAATGCCTTGTCTTGCGAAATAATCTCTCGCTTTTGTGCATTCTGCTATTTATTAAACAAGACCTAATTTCAATTAAAAAGCTTAAACAAGATATTTGCGAAATAAGATGCAATAAATGCTAAAGTGTTTTGTTGATACTTAGTATCAACTGTCAACTACAAAAAATGACCCGCTCCGAATCGGAGCGGGTCTTTCTATGCCTTGCGGCGGTTATTCGATTATCCGGCGATCAGTTTCTTCTGTCGCGGCGGGGACGGCGGTTGCCGTCTCGGCGGGGTCTGCGCTCCTCGGAGATATCGTTCTCGGGGGTCAGTCCGTCGACCTCGATCAGAACGTCGCGGCGGCTGAGGTTCAGTCTGCCCTTGTCGTCGATCTCGAGGACCTTGACGCGGATGACGTCGCCGACGTTGACGACATCGGTGACATGCTCGGTGCGCTTGACGTCGAGCTGGCTGATGTGTACCAAGCCCTCCTTGCCGGGAGCGATCTCAACGAACGCGCCGAAGTCCATGATGCGGGTGACCTTGCCCAGATACATTGCGCCGGGCTCGGGATCGGTAGCGATGGTCTGGATGATCTCGATCGCTCTCTGACACTTCTCGGCGTCAAGACCTGCGACGAATACCTGACCGATCTCGCCCTCTTCCTCGATGTCGATCTTACACTCGCACTCAGCCTGGATCTCCTTGATGACCTTGCCGGACTTGCCGATGACCTCGGCGATCTTGTCGGCGGCGATGGTGGTAGTGAACATCTTGGGAGCATAGGGACTCAGCTCAGCGCGCGGCTCGGCGATCGCCTTGAGCATGACCTCGTCGAGGATGTAGTTGCGCGCCTTATGTGTTTTCTCCAGCGCTTCCTTGACCATCTCGGGGGTCAGACCGCTGATCTTCAGATCCATCTGGATCGCGGTGATGCCGTCGTGAGTACCCGCGACCTTGAAGTCCATGTCGCCGAAGAAGTCCTCGAGACCTTGGATATCGACCATGGTCATCCAGCGCTCGCCCTCGGTGATCAGACCGCAGGAGATACCTGCGACAGGCGCCTTGATCGGAACACCCGCGTCCATCAGAGCGAGGGTGGAACCGCAGACAGAACCCTGAGAGGTGGAGCCGTTGGAGGATACAACCTCGCTCACAACGCGGATGGCGTAGGGGAACTCCTCCTCGGAGGGGATGACGGGCAGCAGCGCGCGCTCAGCCAGCGCGCCGTGACCGATCTCGCGGCGGCCGGGGCTGCGGGCGGGCTTCGCCTCGCCCACGGAGTAGCCGGGGAAGTTGTAGTGGTGCATAT
>JAFSRK010000151.1 GCA_017446165.1 Ruminococcus sp. | reverse complement strand
GGATCAGACCGCCTCGAGCGGGGTTACTTATCAGTATACCGTCAAGACGATCAGCCCTGTGCTGTCGAACTACAAGGCGGCATCCGTCAAATATATCGCGGCTCCTGTTGCTAAAGTTAACAACACCGCGAGCGGCCCGAGTATATATTGGTCAAAGATCGCCGGTGCTGAGGGCTACCGCGTATTCTATCATAACGGCGCCGGCTGGAAGACCCTCGGCACTACGACCGAGACATCATTCCTGCACAAGAACTTCGAGTACCACAAGGAGTATCGCTATACCGTCCGCTGTGTGACCGCTGACGGAAAGAGCTTTACCTCGGCATACGACACCGAGGGCGTGAAGAATACCATCGTTGAAACGCCTGTTGTCAGCGCATCCGTCATGCCGTTCTCCGTAGATCTCAAATGGCCGAAGATCGAAGGCGCTTCCAAGTACCGCGTTTTTGTTAAGGGTCAGAAGACCGACTATGCGTGGAAGGCGATCGCCGATACATCCGATACCTCCTACAGCTTCGCGGACGCTGTCAGCGACAATAACTACTACTTTACCGTTCGCGCGATGGATGAAAACGGCGCGATCAACAGCGGCTTCAAGGCCTCGCGAAATGTTGCATTCTATGAAGCCCCCTGTATCTTTGATATCACGACGACATCCAACACCCGCAAGCTCTCATGGTATCCCGTAGAGGGTGCGGCAAGGTATCGTGTGTTCTCATGGAACGGTCAGAAGTGGACGACAAAGGGCGACACCGCTTCGACCACCTACAGCGCCGCGATCAGCGGTTCGGACAAGCAGAACCTCTGCTATGCCGTCAGATGCACGGATTCCGCCGGCAAATTTATCAGCTACTATGTTGAAACGGTTCTTGAATCGGATCTGCGCTATTATTATCCCGGCGAGTACACCTCAAAGAATAAGTTCTGAGTTATCAAGTTTACAGGTCTTTGCCTGTTGAAAAAGCAGGCAGTCTTTCTGTCTGCTTTCTTATTACATTTAAGGAGAGATGAATATGAAGAAACTTTTCGGGGTGTTCTTCATGATACTGTGTATAGGGAGTGTAATGCTGTTCTCCGTTGATGCCTTTGCGGCTGAGTCAAAGAATGAGTCTGCTCAAACCGGTGTACAGGCAGAGATCGCCGATACCGGGGTTTCACCGGCGAATCTCGGTACGAGCTTTTACGCGCGCATCAGTCTGGAGGATCCCGATAAATATCTGACGATCCCTGCTGACGTCATGCACACGGCTCAGCTCAAAGAATATGTGAATGACAGCACCCAGATCTGGCACTTTACCCGCCAGACCGACGGGTCCTATAAGGTGCGCAACGTTTCGGCGAATCTTTACATGGAGCTTTACGACGATGATCCTCGCGAGAACAACGAGGTGTTCTTTACTGACTCCGATAATCTCCCGGATCAGCGATGGATTTTGCAGAAAGCCGGCAACGGTTACCAGTTCTATACACCGTGCAATACCGCGTTCCTGTTGAAGGGCGTGAACCTCTACGGTCATAACGCCGAGCTTGTCATCAGCCAAGATTCCTTTCGCGAGTCGACCCATTTCATCATCACAAAACTCCCTTTTACAAGCGACTATCTCTCTACCCCTCAGGTCAAGCTCAGTAATGTATACGGCGGTGTTTCGATCACGTGGAACAAGGTACCGTATGCAGTGAGCTACCGCGTCTATCGCTACAACAACGCGACGAAAAAGTGGGTAACGATCAAAAACACGACTGACACCACTTACGTTGATAAGAGTGTTGCCAGCGGCGTTACCTATAAATATACCGTCAAATGCATCACGCCGATGCTTTCAAAGTTCAATTCCTACTCGATAAAATATGTGGCAGCGCCTACTGTGAAGGTCAGCAACTCGAATTCCGGTGTAACCGTCTCGTGGAACAAGGTGGCGGGCGCTGAGGCTTACCGTGTTTTCTTCAAGTCTACCGGCTCTTGGAAAACTATGGCTAATGTCAAGACCAACTCCTATACCTTCAAGGCACCCTACAACGTTACCTATACCTATACGGTACGCTGTATGACTGCCAATTTCAAGAGCTTCACATCAGCCTATGATACGGTTGGTGTGAAGAATAAAATCGTGCAAACCCCGAAGTTTACTGTCAAAATGGAGCCTAACGGCTTCCGGGTCAACTGGAACAATGTCCCCGGAGCCTATCGCTATAAGCTTTTTGTCAAGAGCAAGGCGACCAACTGGAAATGGAGCAAGAGCTACTTCTGTGTCGGAAACAGTCATTTTTACTCCGGTGCGATTGATAACGAAGCCTATTACTTCGCCGTCAGATGCATCGATGAAGAATTCAACTACACCAGCGGCTATAACTCATCCGCAAAGCTGATATATTACAGCGCACCGCGTGTCAGCACGCTCACAGCGAATTCCTCCAAGGTGCGTCTCGGATGGAACAAGGTCGCCGGCGCTGCCAAGTACCGCGTGTTCAGCTGGAACGGGCAGAAGTGGGTAAAGCGTACCGATACGACGGCTTTGACCGTCAACCTTGCCGTCAGCGGTACCGCAGAACAGAATGCCTGCTTTGCCGTCAGATGTATGGATAAGAACGGCAAGTACATCAGTAATTATTTTGAAGCGGTTGTCGAGGATGGAGCAATCATGCATTATTCTCCCGGAGGCTATACCGGCTCGCATAAATTTTAACAGTACAAAAATGAAGCCTGCACAGAGCGTGCAGGCTTTTTTTGTCAGATTCGTTTGTCGAGAATCTCGCGATACTGATTGTAAAAGTCCTTGTAGGAGCCGTCGTCGAGATGCTCCCTGATCTTTGTCATCAGGGTATTGTAGAAGTAGAGGTTATGCATCACGGCAAGCCGCATGCCGAGCATCTCCTTTGCTTTGAGCAGATGGCGAATGTAAGCTCTGGTATGATGCTGACAAACAGGACAGTCACACTCGCTGTCAATAGGAGAGTCGTCGATCTCATACTTGGCATTATTGATATTGATGATGCCGCTCCAAGTGAACAGATGACCGTGGCGGGCGTTGCGCGATGGCATTACACAGTCAAAAATATCGATGCCGCGCATGACACCTTCAAGGATGTTAACGGGAGTTCCCACACCCATCAGGTAACGAGGCTTGTCCTTAGGCGCAAAGGGGAGGACCTCGTCGAGTACCTCATACATCACCTCGGTCGGCTCACCGACAGCGAGTCCTCCGACAGCGTAGCCGTCAAGACCAAGCTCCGCTATCTCCTTCATGTGATCCACGCGCAGGTCCTTGTAAACGCCTCCCTGATTGATACCGAACAGCATTTGATTCGGGTTGACGGTATCCTCGAGCTGATTGAGCCGCGCCATCTCGTCGATGCACCTTTTGAGCCATCTAGTCGTGCGTGCGACAGAATCCTTGGTATAGCCGTACTCCGAGGGATTCGCGACACATTCGTCAAACGCCATCGCGATGGTGGAGCCGAGGTTCGACTGGATCTGCATGCTTTCCTCGGGTCCCATGAAGATACGTCTGCCGTCGATATGGGAGTTGAAGGTCACGCCTTCTTCCTTGATATTTCTCAGCTTCGCAAGTGAGAATACCTGGAAGCCGCCGGAGTCGGTGAGGATGATGCCGTCCCAGCCGGTCATCTTGTGCAGACCGCCGAGTTGCTTGACAATGTGATCGCCGGGTCTGAGGTGCAGGTGATAGGTGTTGGACAGCATGATCTGAGTATGGATGTCTTTGAGGTCATAGGCGGACAGCGCGCCCTTGATCGCGCCGCAGGTAGCAACGTTCATGAACGCGGGCGTCTGAACGGTGTCGTGAACGGTAGAGAACTCGCCTCTGCGGGCGTTGCCTTCTTGTTTTAAGAGCTTGTACATATGGGGTTCCCTTTATATTATGATCATCGCGTCGCCGAATGAGAAGAAGCGGTATTTCTCGTCGACGGCGGTTTCGTAAGCCTTCATGGTCTTGTCGTACCCGTAGAACGCGGACACCAGCATGATCAGTGTGCTTTCGGGAAGGTGAAAGTTGGTGATGAGTCCGTCAAGAACCTTGAACTCAAAGCCGGGGTAAATAAAGATATCGGTGAACCCGTCACAAGCCCTGATCTCACCGGTGGCGGCAACGCTTTCGAGCGTTCTGCAAGAGGTCGTGCCGACCGCAATGACGCGCTTTCCGGCAGCTTTGGTACGCTTGATCAGTTCGGCGGTCTCTTCGGGTATCTCATAATGCTCCGAGTGCATCTTGTGCTTTGTGACGTCGTCTACCTTGACCGGACGGAAGGTGCCCAGTCCGACGTGCAGGGTGACATATCCGATGTTCACGCCCTTTTTGCGGATCTTATCGAGCAGTTCATTGGTGAAATGCAGACCCGCTGTCGGAGCGGCGGCGGATCCCAGCTCATGAGAGTAGACCGTCTGATAGCGTTCCTGATCCTCCAGCTTCTCGGTGATATAGGGGGGCAGAGGCATCTGACCGATTTTGTCGAGGGTTGCGTAGATGTTTTCATCGCTCTGAAGCTCCACGATGCGGTTGCCGTCGTCAGCAACCTCCAGCACCCTTGCTTTGAGCAGTCCGTCGCCGAAGACGAACTCTGTGCCAACCTTGGCTTTTCTGCCGGGTTTGACGAGCGTCTCCCACCGACTGCCGTCTAGCTGACGAAGCAGGAGAAATTCTATCTTAGCGCCGGTGTCGGCTTTATAGCCGTAGATGCGGGCGGGAATGACGCGCGAGTCGTTGACGATCAGCGTGTCGCCTTCGTTGAGATAGTCGATTATGTCGTAGAAATGTTTGTGTTCGATCGAGTCGCTGTCCTTGTGCAGCACCATCAGCCGCGACGAATCGCGCGGCTCAAGAGGGGTCTGGGCGATCAGCTCCTCGGGCAAATTGTAAAAGAAGTCACTGGTTTTCATGATTTAGTCCTTTAAAACTGTCAATAATTCTGAATTCTTCATTTGAAATTGACAAATTACCGTGTCAGTGATATATTATAACTTGAAATATAAGGAAAAATCAAGTATCAAAATAAGATTCACCTAATATATTATCATTGGGAGCAACGCGACGCCGTTGTTCCGATTGGGAGGAGTTCATATGAAAAAGTATAATGTGGGTATCATCGGCTGTACCGGCATGGTCGGGCAGCGATTCTCTCTGCTGCTGGAAAACCATCCGTGGTTCAATGTCACCGCGATCGCCGCTTCTGCGCGTTCCGCCGGTAAGACCTATGAGGAGGCTGTCAGCAAGCGCTGGGCAATGACCGCACCGATTCCCGAGAATATCAAGGATATGGTGATCCTCGACGCTGCGAATGTCGAGGAGGTCGCATCCAAGGTCGACTTTGTGTTCTGCGCTGTCGATATGAAAAAGGACGAGATCAAGGCGCTCGAGGAAGCGTATGCCAAGGCTGAGTGTCCCGTTATCTCCAATAACTCTGCGAACCGCGGCACACCCGATGTTCCGATGATCATTCCCGAGATCAACGCCGATCACGCCAAGATCATCGAGGCTCAGAGAAAGCGTCTTGGTACCAAGCGCGGTTTTGTCGCTGTCAAGTCCAACTGCTCTCTGCAGTGTTATGTTCCCGCGATCCATCCCCTGAAGGAAAAGTTCAAGGTCAGCAAGGTACTTGCCTGCACCTATCAGGCGATCTCCGGCGCGGGCAAGAACTTTGAGCGTTGGCCCGAGATGGTCGATAACCTCATCCCGTATATCGGCGGTGAGGAAGAAAAGAGCGAGCAGGAGCCGCTGAAGATCTGGGGTCACATTGAGGGCGATAAGATCGTCAACTGCGACGATATCGCCATCACCTCCCAGTGCCTGCGCGTTCCTGTATCCGACGGTCATACCGCGGCGGTGTTCATGAGCTTTGATACCGATGAGAAGCCCACTGTCGACGAGATCATCGACATCTGGACGAACTACAAGGGCAGAGCCCAGGAGCTGCAACTCCCGTCTGCTCCGAAACAGTTCCTGCACTACTTCACTGAGCCCGACAGACCTCAGATCAAATCCGAGAGAAATCTCGAGAACGGCATGGCGGTATCTGTCGGCAGACTCAGACCCGATTCCCAGTATGACATGAAATTCGTATGCATGGCGCATAATACTCTCAGAGGCGCTGCGGGCGGCGCTGTGCTGATGGCTGAGCTGCTCTGCGCCGAAGGTTATATCAACTGAACGGAGGATATTCCATGACAAAGCATATTTTTACAGGCTCCGGGGTTGCGCTGATCACACCCATGCACCCCGATGGTTCTGTTAACTATAACGAGCTTGAAAGACTGCTCGAATTCCAGATCGAGAACGGTACCGACGCGATCATCGCCTGCGGCACCACCGGTGAGGCGGCGACGCTGACCGTCAAGGAGCATTGTGACGTCCTGTCCTTTGTCTGTGAAAAGGTTGCGGGCAGGATCCCTGTCATCGCAGGTACCGGCTCCAACGATACCAACACCGCGATCGAGCTTTCAAAGTCTGCCGAGGCATCCGGTGCCGATGCGCTGCTCTCGGTCACTCCGTACTATAACAAAACATCCCAGACCGGTCTGATCCGTCATTTCACCACTATCGCGGACAACATCGATCTGCCGATGATCCTGTACAATGTTCCGTCCCGTACCGGCTGTAATATCAAGCCCAAGACCTATGCGGAGCTGTGCAAGCATGAGAACATCGTCGCGACCAAGGAAGCGAACGGCGACATCTCCTCGGTGTCCCAGACACGTTCACTCTGCGGCGATAAGCTGGATATCTATTCCGGCAACGATGACCAGACCGTTCCGTTCATGTCTCTCGGCGCTCAGGGCGTTATCTCGGTATTCGCGAATTTCTGCCCGAAGGAGATGCACGAGATCTGCGAGCTGTGCCTGAACAATAACTTTGCGGAAGCGTCCAAGATGAACTTCCACTATGTTGAGCTGATGGACATCATGTTCTCCGACGTCAACCCGATCCCTGTCAAGACAGCGATGAACCTGATCGGCTTCAACGCGGGTGACTGCAGACTCCCGCTGGTACCGATGAGCTATTCGGGCTATCATGATCTCAAGGATTGTCTGGCAAAGTACAACCTGATCGGCAAATATGCGTAAATAAGAAACTCAGGGCGATCTCGGTCGCCCTGTCTTGTTAGATAAGGAAGTTGATAAATATGGTAAAGATTTTGTTGAACGGCTGTCTCGGAAAAATGGGACAGGCAGTCGAAGCCTGCGTGAACAGCAGGGAGGACGTTATGATCATCGCAGGTGTGGATATCGCCGAGGGCGATCGTACTTATCCCGTGCATACCTGCTTTGTGGATGTTGCCGAGGACGCCGATGTGATCCTCGATTTCTCTAATCCGCTGGTGCTGGATGATATGCTCAGCTTTGCTGTGGAACACAAAAAGCCTGTCATCATTTGTACGACCGGTTTCTCTGAGGCGCAGGTGCGGAAGATCAAGGATACCGCGACCATCATCCCCGTGTTTTACTCCGGCAATATGTCGCTGGGTATCAATATGCTCATTGAGCTGTCCAAGATGGCGGCGAAGGTGTTGTCGAACAGCTTTGACATCGAGATCATCGAGAAGCATCACAACCAGAAGATCGACGCGCCCTCCGGCACAGCGATCATGATCGCCGATGCGATCGCCGCTGAAAAAGAGAACGCGCAGTACGTCTATGACCGTCACGCCTATCGCAAAAAACGTGAGAAAAGCGAGATCGGTATCCATTCCGTTCGCGGCGGTACGATCGTTGGCGAGCATGAGGTTATCTTCGCAGGTCATGACGAGGTCGTTTCCCTCAAGCACACCGCCCAGTCCAAGGGCGTGTTCGCGTCAGGCGCCGTGAACGCTGCTGTCTTCATCAAGGACAAGCCTGCAGGACTGTATGACATGAGCGATCTGCTGAACGCATAATCCGCTAAAACAATAACACCTCTGTTTTTCTGTCATAAACTGATAGGGAACAGAGGTGTTTTATTATGACAAAAGAACTGATACTTCTGCCTTCGGTGACCTATGCTATGAAGGCGAAGAGTATTCTTGATAAATATGCGATCCGCTCCTATATCCAGCGCACGCCGCGCAATACCGGGATCAAATCCTGCGGCTACTGTCTGTTTGTTCCGATGCAGACGGATAAGGCGGAGCAGCTGCTCAGAAAAAACGGCGTCCGCGTACTCGGGCGAGCCGCGCGTGAAGTATGATGATCTATCTGGATAACGCGGCGACGACCTCGCCCAAGCCTGAGCGCGTCGTCAGGGAGGTCGATCGTGCTATGCGTCAGTATTCCGCGAATCCCGGAAGAGGCGGTCACAAAGCGTCGCTCGATACCGCAAAGGCGGTGTTTGATACACGCACTCTCGTCAAAGACTTCTTCAATATGGAATCCGAGGAGGGGGTGATCTTCACGCCGGGCTGTACCGCGTCGCTGAACATGGTGATCAAGGGCGTGCTGAAGAAAGGCGATCATGTTGTGATATCTTGTCTGGAGCATAATGCCGTCCTCAGACCGCTTCATAAGCTCAAACAATATGGATTCATTGATTATACTGTCGCAGACGTTGTGATCGGCGACGATGAAGCTACCTTGCAGAGCTTCCGATCCGCAATCAATGCCCGCACACGCATGATCATCTGCACTCACGCGTCCAATGTGTTCGGCATCCGTCTGCCGGTTGAGCGGCTCTGTGCCTTGGCACACAGCTACGGTATCCTGTTCTGCATGGATGCCGCCCAGTCAGCCGGTGTGCTGGATATCAAGATGACTGATGCCGGTTATGACATCGTTTGCTGTGCAGGACATAAAGGGCTTTACGGACCGATGGGAATCGGACTCTTGCTGATCAACTGTGATGTGCCGATGAATACACTCATTGAGGGCGGTACCGGCAGCGAATCGTTTAATCCTGCTATGCCCGGCTATCTACCCGATCGCTTCGAGAGCGGCACGCTGAATATCCCCGGTATCTGCGGACTGGGCGCCGGAATTCGTTTCGTACAGACTAAGCATCGAGAGAGGATCGCCGAGCATGAGATGAAGCTGATCAGATATGCTTATCACCGGCTCAAAAACGATGACAGGATTATCCTGTATACGCCTGAACCGGAACTTGAATTTTCCGCTCCGGTTCTCTCGCTGAACATCAGAAATCATGACAGCGAAGAGGTGTCAAAGTACCTCAGTGAACGCTTTGGAATCGCGACAAGAGCGGGACTGCACTGTGCGCCGCTTGCGCATAACTTCATGGGTACGTCCGAGAGCGGTACGGTGAGAGTTGCACCATCCGTTTTTTCAACACAAAAAGAGATACAAATTCTTTGTAATGCACTGAAGAATTTTAGTCATTCTTCTTGAAATACGAATCCCCCTGTGTTACAATATAATAGAATTGTTATGCAAAACAGATCCTACGATACTGTAACGCAAATCTAAGCAAGGGATTCCGCCGGTTATGGAGAATATCTGGTCGACCATTTGGGCGATACTCAAAACCTTCCAATTTAAAGATGCGATAGATATCCTGTCTATCTCGCTGATTCTGTACTACCTTTTCAAGCTGTTCAGACAGTCCCGTTCCGGACAGCTCGTCAAGGGTGTTGTCGTCCTGCTCGTCGCGTATGCTCTATCGGCGGTATTCAATCTGACGATGATCAACTATATCCTGCACGCTCTGTTTGAGTTTGCTGTCATCATCATCGTTGTCGTATTCCAGCCCGAGCTGCGCCAGGCGCTCGAGCGCCTCGGCCGTAACCGAACGCTAAAGGCATTTGTCCCAAGCACTAACCAGACGCCTTATGCGTCGGTATTCAAGGCAATCAGCGATGTTGCCGATACCTGTGTATTATTCTCTCGCTCCAAGACCGGTGCGCTCATCGTATTTGAGCGCGACAGCGTTCTCACCGAGATCGCGGGAACAGGAACCGAGCTGAATTCCGATACCTCCGTTGCGCTGATCGGCAATATCTTCTTCAACAAAGCGCCCCTTCATGACGGCGCGATGATTATTCGTGAGGGCAAGATCCTCGCAGCAGGCTGTATCCTGCCGCTGACCAAGAGTACCGATGTCAATGCGGATCTCGGCACCCGTCACCGCGCGGCGATCGGACTGTCCGAGGAAAGCGACGCTGTCGTTGTTGTCGTGTCCGAGGAAACCGGCACGATCTCTATCGCTGTGGGCGGACGCCTGATCAGAGATCTTGACAGGACCTCTTTGACGGAGAAGCTTTCTGACCTGATCATCCCCGGTGAAAGCGAGAAGACCGATTTGTTCTCCACCTTGTTTAAGAGAAAGGAGAAGAATCATGAAAAGAAATAGTATTTTGACCCGAATCTTCTCCCATAATATCGTTCTGCTGATCCTTTCGTTCCTGCTCGCGTTTGTGGCTTGGTTCATTATCAACGCAAATTCCCAGACGGAAACGAACGTCACGATATCCAACATTCCCGTCCAGATATCACTGCCTGATACGGCAGTCGAGAAGGGCTTCCAGATTTTCAACGATACCGAGTACACCGCTTCCGTTGAAGTGTCCGGCAACCGTGTCACTGTCGGTTCGCTGACCCCCTCGGATATTACGGTAACCGCGAATCAGGTTTCCACTATCGACCATTCGGATGAATATATCCTGCCGCTTTCCGCAAAGAAAACCGGCGTCAAGAGCAACTACAACATCATGTCGTCAGTGAATCCCTCGAGCGTGACGGTCTTTGTCGATAAGTTCAAGGAAAAGGATATGCCTATCGACAAACAACAGATGACCGTCGTCATCGACGAGGGTTACTATTCCGAGGTTTCGATGTCGAACGATACCGTCCATCTTGAGGGTGCGGCAAGCAAGATCGACGAGATCGAGACTGTCGCGATCGTCGATACCATCAACGCTGACGGTTCAGCTCCGATGACCCTGCAGGAAACGCTGGTGTTCCTCGATAAGAACGGCAACAGTATCGATCTGCACTATGTCACCTCTGACATCAAGACCGTTGAGGTAACCGTGACCTCTCAGCCGAAGAAGGATGTCAACCTGATGCTCACCGTACTGAACGCACCGAAGAATGCACCGGATGTGGAACTTTCTCCGTCGGCAATCTCGATCTACGGTCCCGCTGATCAGCTCAACAAGATCCGCAACAACCGCATCACCATCGGCACGCTCGATTTCAGTCAGCTGTCTAACAAGAAGCACGAGTTCCCCTATGACTTCTCGCTGCCTGATGAGCTGAAGGATTGTCACATCATCTCCGAGAACGAGGATTCCGTTACGGCGACAATCGACCTCTCCGGCTATGGCGTGACGACGATCACCGATGAGATCAAGGCGCGTGTTGACACCACTAAGTACACTGCCGAGATCGCCTCGACTTCGACTGTAAAGCTGACGGTTTACGGTCCCGAGGAGCTTTTGTCTGAGATCACCGACAGCGACATTACCGTGATTGCTGACGTCACCAAGATGACGGATCAGCTCGATACCGAGAAAACGGTATCTCTGAATGTCCCGCTGACCATCACGCTCGGTTCCGCATACGGCGAGTGCTGGGTCTATCAGACCGATCCGGTCAACGTTAATGTGACCCCTAAATCTTAATTCAAGTAAAAGAACAGCGCTTCTGATCAGTGGTCAGAAGCGCTTTGCTATACCAGATTTCTCAGCGATAGTAGCCCGCTTTGCGGATATATTTGTAACGGTTGTTTTTCAGATGACCGTCATGGACATCGACCACATCCTTGTGATAGTGGACGCTGTGGACCAGTCCGATCCCCATCAGCACCGCGAGCGCCGAAGTGCCTCCTGCAGAGAATAGGGGGAGGGTAATGCCGATAACCGGGAGAAGTCCAAGCACCATACCGATGTTGATGATGGTTTGGACCGAAATCATGGCGAATACACCGACGCACAACATCTTGCCGAGATAATCGCGAGCCGAGAATGCTTTGGTGATGATCCTTACCGCGATCAGCAGGATGATAACGATCAGGATGATGCATCCGACGAATCCCAGTTCTTCTCCCGCAACGGTGAATATAAAGTCGTTTTCCTGCTCCGGAACGATGCCCGACGAAACACGCGCGCCGTTGCCGAGTCCCGTACCGCTCATGCCGCCTGAGGCGATAGATACCTTGCCTTGGTACTGCTGCCAGCCATAGTTGGTCAATGCATTGCCATCGAGGTCAAAGATAGCGGTAAAGCGGTTTTTTTGTTCCTCGTTCAGCACATAATTCCACATGATGGGAATCCCTGCTGCGAGCAGGAGGATCATGATCAAGAAGTACCTTAGCTGTACGCCGCCGACAAACGCCATGATGATGAAGATGAACAGGAATACCAGCACCGTGCCGTCATCGCCCTGTGCGTGGATCAGCACCATCGGGATGCCGGTATGAATCAGCAGCGATACCACGCCGAACAGGCTGTGGAGCTTTTCCTTCTCCTGCAGAACTGCCATGTGCTTAGACAGTGTGATGATGAAGAACACCTTAACAAACTCCGACGGCTGAAACGACAGTCCGCCTGGTAACCGGATCCATGCGGTGTCATCCGTACCCGTGACGTTGATACCGATGAAGAAAACCAGCACTAACAGTATCAGTGATACTCCTGCAAAGATCGGCCATAGGTTCGCGATCCGTTCATAGTCGATCAGCGTCAAGATGACTGCGATCACATAGCCTGCGGCGATCGCCAGCAGCTGTGATGTCAGATAGTTGTACTGATAACCGCGCTGCATCGACTGGATCAGGATCACGCTGTATACCGTGGCGGCGATCGTCAAGAGCCAAAGGATCTTATCGGTTTTTATAAAAAATGTTTTGAGATTTTTCAGTAATGCCGACATGTGAAACCTTTCATACTCATAAGATGTGTCTATACATGGTTAATTATAGTAAATCGGCGAAATGAATTCAAGTTAATAATGGTAACAATTTTTATTTTATTTTGTCATATGGCATTATTCTGTGCGCAAGATATGGTAGAATACTAAATTGATAGAATTTGGAGATCAATTATGTTTCAATATGTTTCAAAATCTACGGCGGATACCGAAGCGCTCGGTGAGAGGACCGCGTCTCTGCTGAAAGGCACGGAACAGATCGCGCTGTTCGGTGATCTGGGAGCGGGGAAGACTGCTTTCACACGCGGTATATGCAGAGGACTCGGTGTCGCGGACGGCGTGTCCAGTCCGACCTTTGCTATCGTCAACGCTTATCGCGGCAGGGTTCCCGTCTATCACTTCGATATGTACCGCATCACCTCGGTCGACGACCTGTTCGCTACCGGTTTCTATGACTATGCCGACACCGGTGTGCTGATCATCGAATGGAGCGAGAATATCGAGAGCGAGCTTGATCCCGATGCCATTCGCATCAGGATCCTGAAAAGCGACGATGAGAATGAACGTATCTTTGAGATAGAGGGGTTGGATGCTTATGCTGATATTATCGGTTGATTCTTCGGCGACTCCTGCCTCGGTATGCTTATTCGACGGCAGAGTTCTTGCTGAATACTATATCAACACCAAGCTGACCCACAGCCAGACGCTTGTTGCGATGATCGAATCCGTCCTGCAGGTGACCGGTACAGATGTCAAGGACATCGATATGTATGCCGTGAATAGCGGTCCCGGCTCATTCACCGGTGTGCGAATCGGTGTGAGCGCAGTCAAAGGTATGGCGTACGCGCAGGACAAGCCCTGTGTCGCGGTGTCCACGCTTCACAGCATGGCGTATCTGGATCTGTCTGCGGACGCGGTGATCTGTGCCTGTATGGACGCCAGACGTCAGCAGGTATATAACGCGCTGTTCCGCATCCGCGAGGGTAAGGCGGAGCGCCTCTGTGACGATAGAGCGGTAGCCGTCGATGCGCTGATCGATGAGCTGAAAGGATATCACGAGAAGGTGATCCTTGTCGGTGACGGCGCCGAATTGGTTTATAATTCTTGTAAGGAATTAAATAATATACAGCTTGCTCCTGCCAATAATCGCTTCCAGCGCGCGTCTTCGGTCGCGATGATCGCCGAAAAGACGGCAGGGGAGGGAAACACGATTTCTGCGGCAGCGCTGATGCCTTCCTATCTGCGACTTTCGCAGGCAGAGCGTGAACGAATGGAAAAACAGAAGGGATGATTCACATGATAGCCATCGGTTGTGACCACGGCGGTATTGAGATCAAGAACGCCGTCATTGAATATTTAAAGGAACAGGGGATCGCTTATAATGACTTCGGTTGCTACAGCGCAGAGAGCGTCGATTATCCTGTGTTTGCCCACAAGGTCGCTTCTGCCGTATCGAAAGGCGAGGCGGAGAAAGGCATCATCTGCTGCGGCACCGGTATCGGCGTCTCCATGACGGCGAACAAGGTCAAGGGCATCCGCGCCGCGGTATGCTGTGATGAGTTCTGTGCCGAGATGACCCGCCGTCACAACGACGCGAACATCCTGTGCATGGGCGGCAGAGTCATTGATTCAGACAAAGCCGTCAAGCTAGCCGACATCTTTCTCCACACCGAGTTCGAGGGCGGCAGACACACAAAAAGGGTTCAGATGATTACTGATATTGAAAACGGTAATTTTGAATAAATGCAAAGAAAGAAGGATTAACAATGAGTAAAGTAACGATATTTGACCATCCGCTGATCCAGCACAAGCTGTCCATCCTGCGTGATGAAAACACAGGCACAAAAGAATTCCGTGAGCTGATCTCCGAGATCGCGATGCTGATGTGCTATGAGGCGACCCGCGATCTCCCGCTTGAGGATGTTCATATCAAGACTCCGATGGCTGAGATGACCGCTAAGAAGATCGCCGGCAGAAAGCTCGCATTCGTTCCGATCCTGCGTGCAGGTATGGGTATGCTCGACGCGATGCTGACCATGGTTCCGTCCGCGAAGGTCGGTCATATCGGTCTGTACAGAGATGAGGTCACCCACAAGCCCGTTGAGTATTACAACAAGCTCCCCGGCGACGTTGAGGAGAGAGATGTATTTGTCCTCGATCCGATGCTCGCGACCGGCGGCAGCGCTGTCGACGCGATCGAGATCATCAAGCGCTCCCATCCGCGTTCGATCAAGTTCCTCTGCATCATCGCGGCTCCCGAGGGTATCGACGTTCTGTCAAAGGCTCACCCCGATGTTCAGATCTTCTGTGCCGCTAAGGATGAAAGGCTGAACGCGAACTGCTACATCCTGCCCGGTCTTGGCGATGCGGGCGACCGTATCTACGGCACCGACGTTGTCGGCGAGGTTTCCGTTGATAAGCGCGGCAGCACTGTCAAACTCCATTCTCCGGTTAAATGAGAAGACTGATCGCGATCATCGTTTCCTTATTGCTGATTTCCGCTGTACTGTGTTCCTGCAGCAACGGCTCATCCGCTGAAACAGGGATTGGTGGCTTGACTCAGCTTAAAAATGATAACGGTGATTTGACAGGTTACGAGCGCCGCTCTTATAACGATAACGGCGACGTGACCCGTCTGGATGTGTATGACACGGATCAGACCTATCTGTACTACATCCTGTATGAGTATGACGATGACAATCGCCTGTTTACCGAGACCCGCTATAAGGCTGAGGGCTTTGCCGAGAGTCGCTATGTCTACACCTATGACGATAACGGCAATCTGTCTGAGAAAGCCTATGAGCTGCCTCACGGCGAAGCCGAGGTCACCCGCTACGACAAGGACGGCAACGAGATCGAACGCCTGTATTATGATACCGACGAAAAACTTTCAAAGCGCGAAGTTCTCGAAAACGGAAAATGGGTCACCTACGATAATCCTACTGAATAAACAAAAGCCTGATGCTCACGCAGAGTATCAGGCTTTTTACATATTTTTCTTTTTTAGGAAATAAAAATCTTGACTAAAAATAGATGCTGTTATATAATAAAAAATATATATAATGGCTAATATAGGGCTGTATATCAAATCAGCGTATTTCTCTCCCACAGCGATGAATCCGGGAGTCGAATATAATACTTTTCGCGGATACCCTTTATTCTTTCATGAAGGAGTGATTACTTTTATGAGAATCACGAAAAAAATCACCAGCTTATTCCTGGCACTGTGCATGATCCTTTCGGTCACGGCGGTTGGTGTCGTACAGACTGCCGCTGACACTAACGACGCAACGGTCGAGACCTATGCACAGGAAACTGTCAACGGCAGCGTTATTCTGCACTGCTTTGACTGGTCTTACAACAATATCAAGGCAGCTTTGCCGGATATTGCGAAGGCAGGCTACACCGCTGTGCAAACCTCTCCTGTCCAGGCTCCGAAGGATTACAATGCTTTTTGGACAGATACGCCCAACCAGTGGTGGAAGCTCTACCAGCCGTTGGGTCTGACCATCGCCGACGGCAACACTTGGCTTGGCACCAAGGCTGAGCTGAAGGCACTTTGTACCGAGGCGGAGAAGTACGGTATCAAGGTCATCGTCGACATCGTCGCGAACCACCTTGCGAACAACGGTTCCTCCGGCGGTACCTACTCGCGCCTGAACAGCGGCGTCGAATCTGATCTGAAGAATTCCGCCTATATACACAGTGAAAATCCTTCTTCGGGATCTGCACGCTACAATACGACTCAAATCAACATCGGTATGCCTGATTTGAACACCGGCAACAGCTATATCCAGCAGAAGGTTCTCAGCCTTCTCAAGGACTGCGTCGACTGCGGCGTTGACGGTTTCCGCTTAGACGCGGCGAAGCATATCGAGGTCCCTGCGGATGATTCGAGCTTCAAAAGCAACTTCTGGCCATATGTCATCAACGGTATCAATGAGTATAAGAGCGGTCTGTATAACTACGGCGAGATTCTCAACACCGCTGACATTGACATCTCGAACTATACACAGTACATGAGCGTCACCGATAACCTGACCGGTGACCGAGCGCTGGATAAGGCATATTGGTCTGCGGCGAGCGAGCTTGCAGACAGCTCCTACAAAATGGGCGCGGGCGCTTCGAAGAGCGTTCTCTGGGTCGAGTCCCATGATACCTACATGGGTAACTCCGGCTCGGCATATTTCAGCAACACCCAGTCGGTCACCTCCGATGTACTGATCAACGCATGGGCGATCGTCGGCGCAAGAGCCGATTCGACCGCGCTGTATTTTGCGCGACCGAACAGCACAATGGGCGCTGCAAGCTCGGATACCACATGGAAGTCCACAGAGGTCGCCGAGGTCAATAAGTTCAAGAATCACTTTGACGGCACCTCCGAGTACCTTTCGTCCTCAGGCAACACCGCCTATATCGAACGCGGCACCAAGGGCGTTGTGATCTCGAAGCTCGATGGCTCCGGCTCCGTTAACCTGACCGCTCACGCCATGAAGAGCGGCACCTATACGGATCAGATCACCGGCAACACCTTTACGGTATCCGGCGGTAAGATCAGCGGTACCG
>JAFSRK010000150.1 GCA_017446165.1 Ruminococcus sp. | reverse complement strand
GTTATTTTAGCGCTGGTATTGGCGCTGGGTACGATTGCAGTCATCCCTGCGGCGGCAGAAGAAAGTCCCTCTGCCGTATCCGACGAGGCGGCTGTCCGCGAGGATCATGCGGCTGACGCGACGCTCGCTCAGGCTGAGTCGCCGGCTCCCTCGGGCTACGTCCTCGATGCTGCCGAAGACGCCGAACAGGACAGCATGCCGCTGTCGGGCAGGCACGCCGACCTCGCCGCGACCGGCGCGGGCGTCGCCCATCCGGTCAGCGGCACGACGCTGACCATCTCCGGCCAAGGCTCGCCGGAGGGCTTGATGCAGGACGACCGCAGCTACCCCTGGAGCGATAAAAAAAGCACGATAACAAAGGTCGTGATCAACAGCGGTGTCACCGATATCCCGAACTATGCGTTCATGGATTTCTCGGCGCTGACCTCGATCACCATCCCCTCGACCGTCACCTCTGTCGGTGAGGCGGCGTTTTACAAGTGTTCTTCCCTGACCGCTATCGACCTGCCCGCCAGCGTGACACAGATCGGCGACGGCGCTTTTGCCGGCTGTACAAAGCTCTCGTCCGTCAGCCTGCCCGGAGTGAAGCAGGTCGGCGACTATGCGTTTCAGTCGACAGAGTTGAAGTCCGCTGCATTCGGCAAAGGACTCGAAAAGCTCTCCGGACTTGCTTTCGTGAATGCGCCGCTCACCTCGGTTTCTGTTGACGCGGCGAACCCGAATCTGACGTCTTCGAACGGCGTCGTGTATACAAGGTCGATGGACACCCTCGTTCTGTATCCGAACAGCAAGGCGGGAACGAGCTTTAAGATTCCCGACTCGGTCAGGACGATCGGGAAGGAGGCGTTCGTGTTCAACCGTTATCTGACCTCCCTCGATCTGAACCGGGTCACCACGCTGCGTACCTCCGCTGTCCAGAGCTGTGACTCTTTGAGATCCGTCGTCATCCCCGACACCGTCACCAAGGCGGAGGATTTCACCTTCTACGGCAGCCCGAGCCTTGAGTCCGTCACCATCGGCAGAGGGTTGAAATCGACCTCAGTGATGATGTTTGAAGAATGTCCGAAGCTGAAAACCATCGACTTCGGCGGCTTAACGGAGATCCAAGCGAGATCCTTTGCGTCCTGTCCCGCGCTGACTGAGATCACCCTGCCTGCTTCTGTCACTTCGATCGGCAACGCTGCCTTCGGTCAGTGCTACAGCCTGCGGAGCTTTTCCGCGCCCTCGATCACCGAGATCCCTTATCAGGCTTTCCTGAGCGACAACAGCCTGACTTCGATCAGCCTCCCCAAGCTGCAAAAAGTCTATCGCGCCGCTTTTCTCGGATGCTACAATCTCGGCGCCGTCAACCTGCCGAAAAGCACGACCTTCGTCCATTCCATCGCGTTTGAAAGGTCGATCAAGCTCTCCTGTGAGAATGCCGCGCTCATGCCCTACGGCTACAACGGTCTGAGGACGATCCAGCAGATCTCCGTCAGCGGCACCGAGGATCATAAAGAAGCGTTCAACGTGCTGACGCTCGTGAACAAGGAACGCAAGGCGAAGGGGCTTGCACCGCTGGTGATGAATCAGCAGCTTCTGGACGCCGCGATGCTTCGCGCCGCGGAGAACGCCGTCTGTTTCTCGCATACGCGTCCCAACGGCTCCACCTGCATGACCGCGAGCGACCTGATGGTCGCCGAGAATATCGCGATCGGTCAGGCGAACGCGGCGGAAGCCATGCAATCATGGATGGATTCTCAGGGTCACCGCGAGAACATCCTGACCGCCGAATACACCACCATCGGCATCGGCTGTTTCAAGAACAACGGCGCGACCGCATGGGTACAGTGCTTCGGTATCGGCAAGGATACCGCGAGCTGTAAGCAGTCCGCCAACAAGAGGTCGGCCTACGTTCTCGATCTGGCGACAGAGGAATTTGACGAAGCGAGCGACGGTTCGACCGGCGTTTCCTTCAGCTTCGGCGATGATCAGACCTATTCCTATCGCTTCACGGTCGGTCTGAGCGCGGATACGATCGACGAGGGAAAGACGACTCAGGCGACTATGCGCGTGATCAACGCGGGTTTCCCGTATTCTTCCGCTGCCCTTGATCCGTACGGCATCTCATGGTCAAGCTCCGACAAGACCGTCGCGACCGTTTCGGATCGGGGACTGGTGACCGGCATCGGCAACGGTACCGCAAGGATCGCCGCAAAGCTGAGATACTTCTCCGCGTCCTCCGCTCTGCGCGTTCACGGCATGCTGAAAGCGCCTGAGCTACTCGGCGTGAGCAACGTTTACGGCGGCGTTACCGTCAAATGGAACGCGGTCGCCGACGCTGAGAAATACCGCGTCTTCCGCAAGACGAACGGCTCGAGATGGTCGAAGCTGGGCGACACCGCCGGGCTGAGCTTCACCGACAAGACCGCGCACGCGGGCGTCACCTATGCCTATACCGTCAGATGTATCTCCGCGGACGGCAGAGCGTTCACCTCGCTGTACGATACCGCCGGACTGACGATCACCTATACTCCTGCTCCTGTCGTGACGAAGTTCGAGAATATCAACAGCGGCACAAGACTGACATGGGGCAGGGTCGCGGGCGCCGCGAGCTACCGCGTGTTTGTCAGAAACGGAAACAGCTGGCAGAAGCTCGGCGATACCGCCGGCACGGTATTCACCAACAAGAACGTCAAGGGCGGCACGACCTATCGGTACACCGTCCGCGCGATGGACGCCTCCGGCAGATTCATCAGCGGCTTCAACTCTCCGGGCTGGAAATATACCTTCATCGCCGCTCCGGGTGCGCCGACCTTGAAGAATTCTTCGAGGGGCGTCGTCATCAGGTGGACAAAGCCCGCCGGTGCGAACAAGGTTCGCGTGTTCCGCAAGACTGGCTCCGGCGGCTGGAAGAAGCTCGCCGATACGACCGCGACTTCGTATACCGATACATCCGCCAAAAACGGCGTGACCTACGCCTATACGATCCGCTGTATCAACGGCGCGGGAACCAAGTTCTTCAGCGGCTACAACACCAAGGGCTCTACCGTCAGATGCAAGCGATAAAGTGAATCTCTTTATTGGGGCTGAGTGATCTCAGCCCCCTTTTTGGCAGGATATAAAATTATTTCTTTTCTTTTTCCGTCGGATCTGTTATAATGAATCAGATAACAGCCGTAGTGTTTGTCAATCTGAGAATTGACGCACCCGCGTTGTTTCCGATACAAATATTTTATATAGGAGCATATATGATGAAAAGATTCTTATCCGTGATTCTTGCGGCAGTCCTGTTGGCGTCGAGCCTCGTTGTGTCCTCGGTCACCGCTGTTGCCGCCGAAACAAAAAAGCCTGCCGACTGTCTTTTGGGCGACGTAAAGCTCGACGGCGATGTGGCGATCGTTGACGCCACGCTGATCCAGCGCTCGCTGGCGGCGCTCGAGAAGCTCAGCACCGTCCAGGGCTATGCGGCTGACGTCGACGGCGACGACGACGTCACCATCCTCGACGCAACAGGCATCCAGCGTTATCTCGCGGAGCTTTCAGCGCCCGACGGCATCGGCGTACCGATGTCTCAGGTCTACAACACGGCGTCCGTTCCCGTTCTGCGCGAGAGCCTTGACAGCACCGAAACGGCTGACGTCCGCTTCTATGCCGATCAGCCCCATGTACCCTATATCAATGTTCGGGACTTCTACAATCAGTTCTACCTGATCGGTACCGATCTCAAAGAGGGCATGACCTGTACCCGAAACGACAATGAATACACGCTCACCAATATCGCGGGAACGACCGCGACCTTTGACGTCGACAAGGATACGATCGACACCCCGAACTTCGAGCGCTTCACAAAGCTCGCCTACAGTCTGATGGTCGAGGCTGCCGGAGGCGTGGATAGCAACTATCCCTTTATCAAGCAAATCGACACGACCGAACCCGCCGATCCCGCTCCTCTCACGCTGGATCCCGGCGAATACGGGATCGACCTGCGCGGCGATGACACCGGCGTTTATGCGCCTGTCGGCACGATCTGCGATCTCTTCGCGACCACCGAGACCTATTATGTCATCTATTCGGGCAGAAAACTCTACGCCAAGGAATATGCGAGATCGCACCAGCCGACCGCCGCGATTGACTCCGATCCCGATTTCCTCGATGCGATCACTGACGATCATCCCGAGGACGTAGCGGACTTCACCTACCGCGAGCTCTGCTTCAACCTTGACACATGGTACGGTCAGCCCGGTCAGGAATGGATCCACGACGACCTTGCGACCAAGAAGCTCGATGAAGTGCTGACGGAAAAATATCCCGAGATCAAGGCAAATCTGCAATCCGGTCATTTCCTGACCTTCTTTACCGGTCTGTTCCACCTGTTCAGCGGTCTGCTGTGCGACGGCGGTCATACCGCGATCACGTCGGCGGTGGGCAGCGACCCACAGCTCATGGATTATATCATCAATACATTCGTCCCGAAGGACTACAATGAGAGATATGTCTTCTCGAACGTCACAAAGACGAGAGAGAGCAAGGTGCGAATCCCCGTCCGCGACGCCGCCTATGGCGCAGATTATTATATCGAGAAGGGCGACACCGCCATGATCCGCTTCGACAGCTTCATCGTGGACTACGACGGCTGGAAGAAGTTCTACTCAGGCGAGGGCGAGCGCCCGCTGACTTTTACCGACGCACAAGGTACAAAGTATGATACCGTCGGCACCATCCTCTCCGGTCTTGAGCGCGCGAAGAAAAATCCCGACATCAAGAACATCATCATCGACATGAGCAACAACAGCGGCGGTGACTCCGGGGCGATGCTGGCGATCGAATGGCTGATGAAGGGTCAGGGCTATGTCAAATATGAAAACCGGATGACGGGACAAACCAAGACGTCCTCCGGTCAGTTCGACATGAACTTCGACGGCAAATTTGACGAGAACGACGTCAGCCCCTATACCGATTATCACTACGGCGTGCTGACCAGCAACTATGCCTTCTCCTGCGGCAACGCCTATCCGTGGTACATGCACGAACACGGCGCGATGATCCTCGGTCAGAAAACCAGCGGCGGCGCCTGTGCGATCCGCTTCAGCTCAGTCGCGGGCGTCGAGTTTGCCTGCTCCTCCGCGTCCAGCAAGATCGTCAGCGATTCCGGCGAGAGCGTCGACTTCGGCTGTCCGATCGACGTTGATCTGATCGTCGAGGGAGAAAATCCCTATCAGAACTTCTATGATCTCGACGTCCTCAGCGCGAAGATGAACGAATATTACAGCCAATAAATCCTATCCGACATACAGCGCGGTCTCTTTCAAGGGACTGCGCTGTTTTTGTTCCGAGCGGGCGGGAGAAGAGGAAGATGCAAAGCTTCCTTTTCAGGATCCGGTGATTCCTGCTGTGACATATTGACAATCCTGCTGTTTTTTATTATAATTTTTTGTATAGTTTTCGTGAAAGCGGATACGATCTATTTCTGTCAATGGGAGGAAGCCGTATGGAAACAATGTTTATGTTTGTCGGCATCATCGCGCTGATCTGTATTCTCGGATTTTTCAATGAAAAGGTCACCAAGCTGACCTATGAGATCGCTCTGATGCTGTTTGCGTCGATCATCGGTATCGTGGTGCTGGTGGGCGTAGCGGTGTTTCATGACACCGACGTCGGTAATGTCCTCAAGCAGGTGCAGGACTTTGACATCCACGATTTCCTGATGCACGGCGTGCTGTGCTTCATGCTGTTTGCCGGTTCCTGCCATATGAAGCTCAAGGACTTCAAGCAGCAGGCGCGTCAGGTCACGGTGCTGGCGCTGGTATGCACCCTGCTCGGCGCGGCATTCTACGGCCTTTTGATCTATGGCGCGGGCTTCCTATTCGGTTCGAACCTCTCTCTGCCCATTTGTCTGATGTTCGGCAGCATCATCGCGCCGACCGATCCGATCGCCGCCACCGGTATCCTCGGAAAGTTCGGCTTGCCGAAAAAGACGTCCTTCCTGATCCAGGGCGAATCGCTGTTTAACGACGGCGTCGGCGTTGCGCTGTTCGTCTGCTTCTCCAGCATGGTGTCCGCTTCGTCATCCTCGGAAGAAGGCATCATCAGCGTGATGCTGCGCGAGATATCCGGCGCGCTGGTCGTCGGCGTGGTGGTAACGGCGCTGTGCTTCCTGATGTTCCGCTTCTGCAAGAACGCTTATCTCAAAATCTTTATCAGCCTGTTGACCGTGTCGCTGTCGTATGTCGTGTGTGAAGCGCTCCATTTCTCGGGCGCGATCGCGTCGGTTATCTGCGGCATCCTGTTCTCGGAGCTGCGCTCCCGCTTCGGCGAAAGCGAGGAGGAAAAGCACGCCGAGCTGTTTGACTCGTTCTGGGAGACGCTCGACGTTTTCCTCAACTCCGTGCTGTATGTGCTGTTGGGTCTGTCGTTCATCAGCGTTCTGAGGATGGAATATGTCCTTCTGCTCTCCGCGATCGCGATCATCGCGAACCTGATCGCCCGCTCCGCAAGTCTTACGCTGTCGACGCTGGTCATCGGCAAGATCCCCGACGGCTTCAGCCGCTTCGGCTTTGTCACGCTGCTGACATGGGGCGGTCTGAGAGGCGGACTCTCGGTGGCGCTCGCCATGAGTACCAAGGATATCCTGCCCGAGCAAACCTACTTTATCATCCTCGGCTGTACCTATGCGGTCGTCTTCTTCACCACGGTCATCCAAGGCTTGACGATGAAGCCCGTCTATAACCGCATCAGCCGCAATCGTACCGCATAACTGCATCATAAAAAACACAACAGAATCTTGCGACAGGCTGCACCCTCACACGAGAGTTCAGCCTGTTGTTGCTTCGGATGCCTGAAGATAATGAAGCTTTTTCCAGAGTATCCGGATAAAGGAAGGAGTAACCGAACAATGAAAGAATTCTTTGAACCGATGTTATACTTGTCCACACCCGACCACCCCAACACGATGGCTGTGGTCGCAGAGTTGAAAGAGCCGATCGACGGCGCGATCCTGAACGATGTCGTACAGGAGCTTTCCGTGCGCTTTCCGTATTTCTATGTCAAAGCGATCGCTCGCGACGGCGACGTTTACACCGAGCCGAATCCGCTGCCCATGACGGTGCGCGACACATGGGAGCCGATCAGCTTCAATTCTCCGGAGTCGAATCACCATTTGGCGGCGTGGAAGTTCGAGGGAACGCGGATGGCGTTCGAGATCTCTCATTCCCTGACAGACGGCGCGGGTGTGTTTCCCTACATCAGGAGCGCGCTGTATCTCTATCTGACCCGCAAGACAGGCAAGGCGCTTGATCCGGACGGGATCCGACTGCCGGGGGATGTGATCCCCGAATCCGAGACGGGCAATCCGTTCGCCGCGCTGGACATCGACGGCGCAGAGCCGCCGCTCTATCAAAAGCCGACGACAGAGGACTTTTTCCGGGTGAAGGTCGAGGGCGACCCGACGCCGCAGGTCCACTATATCAAGATGGAAGAGTCCCAGCTGATCCAATACTGCAAAGACTTTGACGGCAGCCCGAACGCCATGATCGCGGTTTTGCTGGCGAGAGCCGCCGGACGCTATGACCCCGATAACGACAAGACCGTCAGCGTGTCGGTCGCGATCGACCACAAGGCGATGCTGGGCAACCACGATAACTATCGGATGTTCGCGAACATCATCGAGCTGGATTTCCCGAAGGACAGACCGCTCGACGATCTGATGAAGACTTGTACGATGGCGCGCGGACAGATGATGCTGCAAGCCCAGCCGGAGAACTCACTTTGGGCGATGAAGCAGAGAAAGCTGACCTATGCAAAGCTGGGTCAGCTGCCGCTCGAGATCAAGACGGGCGTTATCGCAAAGGCCGCGGGAAACACGCGCTGGACCTTCTCCGTTTCGTACACGAACAGCCGCTCGATGGGCTCGACCGATCCGTATATCGAGGCGCTGTATGTGATCGCGGAGCCGGGAGTATTCGATATCGGCTGTGAGATCGCCTGCGTCAACCATAACTTCTTTTTGACGATCATCGAGTCCTTCTCAGCCGACCGATTCGTCGACATCTTCCTCGGGGAGCTTTCCGAGATCGGCGTCGACTATGAGGTGCTGCGCAAGGAGCCGGCAAGGCTGTGCGGCATCGAGCCGTTCGATAGCTGACGGCGCGAAAAAGCAAATCATCGCATAAAAAGATCGTGTCGTCGTCACGGCGGCACGATTTTGTTGCATTCGGACGCGGGATTTGATATACTGTTATTGTCGTTTGCAACAACCATTTCATGAAAAAGAATCAAGGAGAACTATGGACTATTCACGCACATTATCACAGCTATTCAATATCAAAGAGGAGTACGCAGAGAATATCATCGCTCTGCTCGACGACGGCAACACCATCCCGTTCATCGCGCGCTATCGCAAGGAGATGCACGGCTCCATGGACGATCAGCTCATCCGCGAGTTCAGCGAGAAGCTGGACTACCTGCGCGGACTCGACAAGCGCAGAGAGGAGATCCGCGAGCTGATCAGGGGTCAGGAGAAGCTGACCGACGAGATCGGCGCAGCCCTCGACAGGGCGCAGACCCTCAGCGAGCTGGAGGACATCTACCGTCCGTTCAAGCCGAAGAGGAAAACGAGGGCTTCGGTCGCAAAGGAACGCGGGCTTGAACCGCTCGCGCTCGAGATCATCAAGCAGGAAAAAGGCTTCGATCCCATGAAAGCCGCCGAACAGTTCGTCGATGAGGAGAAGGGCGTTCCCACCTCTCAGGACGCGATCACCGGCGCGATGGATATCATCGCCGAGATGCTCTCCGACAGTGCGGTCGTGCGCCGACACCTGCGCCCGATCTTCCGCTCCGGCGGCTTGCTCAGATCCGTCGCCGCCGACGAGGATCAGGACAGCGTCTATACCAACTACTATGACTTTTCGGAGCCGATCAAGAAGATCGCGGGTCACCGTATCCTCGCCGTCAACAGGGGAGAGAAGGAGGGCTTTTTGAAGGTCAGCGTCGTGCTTGACCCCGACCGGCCGCTGAACGTGATCAACCGCGCTCTCGACAAAGGCACGAATCCCCTCTGCTCGGATATCCTCCGCGCGGCGGGCGAGGACGCTTATACACGACTGATCTTCCCCTCTATCGAGCGTGAGATCCGCACCGAGCTGACCGACGCCGCCGCCGAGAATGCGATGAAGGTCTTTGCCACCAACCTCAAACAGCTTCTCATGCAGCCGCCCGTCAAGGGCAAGACCGTCCTCGGTCTCGACCCCGGCTACCGCACCGGCTGTAAGGTCGCCGTCGTCGACGATACCGGCAAGGTCCTCGACACTGCGGTCATCTATCCCACCCATTCCGATCTCAAGATCGCTCAGTCAAAGCGCACGCTGCTCCATCTGATCAAGAAGCACAACGTCGACATCATCTCGATCGGCAACGGTACCGCGAGCAAGGAGACCGAGATGTTCGCCGCCGACGCGATCAAAGAGGCGGATCACACGGTCTATTATATGGTCGTCAGCGAGGCGGGAGCGTCCGTCTATTCGGCGTCGAAGCTCGCTGCGACGGAGCTGCCGGAGCTGGATCTGACTCTGCGCAGCGCGGTCTCCATCGCGAGAAGACTCCAGGATCCGCTCGCCGAGCTGGTCAAGATCGAGCCGAAGGCGATCGGCGTCGGTCAGTACCAGCACGATATGCCTCAAAAACGCCTCGGCGAGACCCTCGACGGCGTCGTCGAGGACTGCGTCAACTCGGTCGGCGCAGATCTGAACACCGCGTCGCCTGCGCTGCTTCTGAGAGTGTCGGGACTGAACGCGACCGTGTGCAAGAACATCGTCGCCTACCGTGAGGAGAACGGCGCGTTCTCTTCGCGTGCAGAGCTGAAAAAGGTGCCGAAGCTCGGACCGAAAGCCTTTGAACAGTGCGCGGGCTTTTTGCGCGTTCCCGAGAGCCGCAACCCCCTCGACAACACCGGCGTCCATCCCGAGAGCTACGCCACCGCCAAGGAACTGTTGAAGCTCGCCGACTATTCCGACAAGGAGATCAAGTCAGCGAAGCTCGGCGACCTGCCCCAGAGGGTCAAGCAGCTCGGGACAAAGGAACTCGCCGAGAAGCTCGGGATCGGTCTGCCGACCCTCAGCGACATCGTCAAGGAGCTGGCAAAGCCCGGACGCGATCCGCGCGACGAGATGCCCAAGCCCATGCTCCGCACGGATGTGCTGGATCTGAACGACCTCAAGGAGGGCATGGAGCTGACCGGCACGGTGCGCAACGTCATCGACTTCGGCGCGTTCGTGGACATCGGCGTCCATCAGGACGGGCTGGTGCATATCTCTCAGATCTGCAATCAATATATCAAGCACCCCTCGGAGGTGCTGAAGGTCGGCGACATCGTCAAGGTCAAGGTCCTGTCGGTGGACGTCAAGAAAAAACGCATCTCGCTTACCATGCGCGATGTTTGAAAAAGAATGATTACGGAGGGATCCCCATGTTAGCAATCGGCACAAAAGCTCCCGAATTCACCCTGCCCGACCAGAACGGCGAGATGCGCTCGCTGACGGATTACAAGGGTCAGAAGGTGATCCTTTATTTCTACCCGAAGGACATGACTGCCGGCTGTACCAAGCAGGCGTGCTCCACCGACACGGAGTATGTCTTCATCCGCGCGGCAGCGGAGGAGGAAAGATGAAACGGATCATGATCAACGCGGACGATCTCGGACTGAATGAGCATATCTCGCGGGCGATCGCAGAAGCCTTTCAAAAGCGCCTGATCACCGATACCACCATGATGGCGACCGGCGCGTTCTTTGACGAAGCGCTGCGGCTCGCGGTCGACGATGGCTTCGCCGACCGGATCGGGATCCATCTGAACCTGACCGAGGGCGTGCCGCTGACGGAAGCGATCTTGAACGAGGCGCGCTTTGTCACCGACGGCAGGTTCAACAAGCGGTATACGCTGTCCGAGCCGTTGACCGACAGCGAGGAAAAAGCCATCGAAGCCGAGCTGACCGCTCAGGTCGAAAAGCTCCGCACAGCGGGGATCGCGATCACCCACGCCGATTCCCATCACCACATCCACCTCGGGCGATACATCGCGCCGGTCGCGATGCGGGTGATGAAACGCTTCGGGATCAAAAAAATCAGGCGCAGCCGTGATCTCATACAGCTGTCGCCTGTGGATCATATGATGGAGGAGGTAAGCCGCGAATGGCTGAGCGCGGGCTTTCTTATGACCGATCACTTTGCCTACGCGGTCGATATCACGGCGCATGACATCCCCGAGAATACCGAGATACTGGTGCATCCCGACTATGACCGCGACGGCTCTCTGATCGACCGCCGCGGCGTCAGCGACGGTTATCCTGTCGGGAATCCGTTCCCCGGGATCGCCCTATGGGACGGGATCGAGCTGTCGGATTATTCGCGGTTTTAAGTTTGTGAAAAGCTGTGCCGGATCCGCTCGAGGAACCGCTCGGCGATGGGGGTGAAGGTCTGGTATTTGTTCCAGATGAGATAGAGCTTGGTCTCGAGCTTCGGCGACAGCGGACGGAACGTCAGCCCGCTGTCGGGGGATGTGTCCACCAGATCGCGGAACGTCAGCTGATAGCCCAGCCCCTCCCGAACGAAGATCGACGCGTTGTACGACAGGCGGAACGAGCCGTCGAGGTTCAGCTCGCGGATGCGTTCGCCGCACCACATCGGAATATCGTTTGCCCACGCCTGCTCCGAGGTGAACAGCGGCAGCCCGACAAGATCGTCCACGCGGACGGTCTTTTTCTTTGCGAGCGGACAGTCGGCGGGCATGACGACGCCCCAGATGTCCGCCTCGGGAAAGGCGATGGAATCGTACTTTCGGCTGTCGGGCGTGTCACAGAGTACGGCGAAGTCGAGCAGTCCCTTGTCGAGCTTCTCGGTCACCTGCTCGGTGTCGCCGCTGGTGATGTGGTATCTCAGCCCGGGGTAGACGTCCTTCATCGCGCGGATCTCGCGGGCGAGATAGCGGATCTGGTAGGATTCGCCGAGTCCGAGGTACAGGTCGCCGCCGCTGATGTCGTCGAGCGAGAGGAACTCATGCTCGATATTGTCCGCCATGCGGATGAGGTCGGCGGCGCGGTCGCGCAGCAGCATGCCCTCGTCCGTCAGCGAAATCGAGAAGCTGTGGCGCACAAAGAGCTTGAAGCCAAGCTCGTCCTCGAGCGCCTTGAGCGTTTTTGAGAGGGTCGGCTGGGTAACGTGAAGCTGCTCGGCGGCGCGGGTCATGTTCTCCTCGCGGGCGACGGCGAGAAAATAGCGAAGCGTTCTGATCTCCATAGCGTCCTCCTGTTATGCTTTTTAAGAATATCATGATATTCATTATAACCATTAGCGAAACGCTTTGCAATATGATATAGTAAAAATATCACAGAAAAGGACGGTGACGAGGATGGCTGATAGCTGCCTTGCGGGGCTTTGTGACGCGGGGTGCAGCGACGAGGAGATCGCTCAGGCGAAGCGGCTCTATGACGCGGGGCGCTTCGACGAGCTGAGGCGCTATCTCAGGCTGTGCCGCTGTGAGCTGATGGAACAGCTCCATGAACAACAGCGGTGCGTCGACTGCCTTGATTACGTCATCCGCCACATCGAAGAATAAATCGATCAATCAATGCTGAAGCATTATATCAATAGGGAGGTATGAGAATGAGAAAACCGACAGCGATCCTGCTGATCCTGTTCGCGGTGGTCCTGACCGCCTGCTCGAGCAGCACCGGCAAGGATTCCCCGACCAACACCTACATCCCCGAGCCGATCGACGAGACCGTCGCCGAGAAGCACGAAGAAGCGTTCGATCCCTATGCGACCGAGAACCGCTATGACGTCGCGGACAGCTACTTTGAGAAGCATGCCGGCGTGGACTACGGTACCGTCGAGAAGGATGTGACCTACTACTCGACCGTCGCGGGCGACAACAAGCAGTGCAACGTCCTCCTGCCCGCGGGCTTCGACAAAAGCAGGACCTATCCCGTCATGTATGTGGTGCATGGCTTCGGCGGCAGTCACGACAGCCAGATCGACGACGACAGCTACCTGACCCTGCTCTACGGCAATATGCTCCATGACAACCTGACCGTGCCGATGATCCTCGTGAATCTCGACATGTATACCGACAAGCTCGCCGATAAGGACGACAAGTCCGACGAGGAGCTGCGCTACATCTACGACAAGGTGATCACCGAGATCACGACCGACCTGATGCCGTTCATTGAGGCGACCTATCCCGTCAGCGCCGAGCGCGAGGACACCGCCGTCGCCGGCATGTCCGAGGGCGGCGCAAAGTCGCTTTGCATCGGCTTTGAGCATCTCGACCGCTTCGGCTGGATCGCAAGCTTCGCACCCGACACCGGCGTCATTCCGACCGAGTATTACAAGGGTACGTTCTGGAACACGCCGTACATGGACGAATTCCCTCAGCCGACCGCCGAGAACACGCCGTACTATCTCTATATGACCGTCGGCAGCAAGGATCCCTACAACGTCGACTGCACCCTCTACTACCGCGATGTGCTGGACGGTATGGGCGTGAAGAACCAAACCGATCTCGTGGAGGGCTATGAGCATAACCCCACCTTTTGGCGACAGTGCTTCTACAATTTTCTGACGAAAGTTTTTCATCAATAACAGGAGGAATCATCATGAAAAAAGCTGAACTGACTCTCACCCGCGAATGGGACAAAACCTTTGAAAAAAGCGACAAGGTCGACCACAGCAAGGTGACCTTTGTCAACCGTTACGGCATCACCCTCGCCGCCGATATGTATGTGCCGAAAGAGGCTGAGGGCAGGCTGCCCGCGATCGCGGTGAGCGGACCCTTCGGCGCCGTCAAGGAACAGTGCTCGGGTCTGTACGCCCAGACGATGGCGGAGCGCGGCTTCGTCACCATCGCGTTCGATCCGTCCTTCACCGGCGAGAGCGGCGGTGAGGTGCGCTATATGGCGTCGCCCGATATCAACACCGAGGACTTCATGGCGGCGGTGGATTTTCTGATGCTCTGTGACAAGGTCGACCCCGACCGCGTCGGCATCATCGGCATCTGCGGCTGGGGCGGCTTGGCGATCAACGCCGCGGCGCTCGACACCCGCATCAAGGCGACCGTCGCCTCGACCATGTACAACATGAGCCGCGTGAACGCGAAGGGCTATTTTGACTCGGAGGACGATGAAGAAAAGCGCTATCAAATGAAGGCGGCGATCAACGCTCAGCGACTCGAGGACCTGAAAAACGGCGAATACAAGCGCGGCGGCGGAGTCGTCGATCCGCTTCCCGAGGACGCGCCGTTCTTCGTCAGGGACTACTATGACTACTACAAGACCGACCGCGGCTATCATCCCCGCTCGCTGAACTCGAACGACGGCTGGAACGTCGTCGGCTGTGAGTCCTTTATCAACCAGCCGATCCTGTGTTATTCGAACGAGATCCGCAACCCCGTTCTGCTGATCCACGGCGACAAGGCGCATTCCTGCTATTTCAGCCGCGACGCCTATGCCGACATGATCCGCGACAGCAAGTACGCCGACAACAAGGAGCTGTACATCATCGAGGGCGCGACCCACACCGACCTTTATGACGGCGGCAAGGATCATGTGATCCCCTTCGATAAGCTCGCCGATTTCTTCGGCAGGATGTGAGGCAGACATGAGTAAAAAGGTTTTGATCATCAGCACAAGTATTCGCCCGGGCAGCAACTCCGAGCGGCTCGCGAAGTCCTTCGCCGAGGGCGCCCGGGCGTCAGGCAACGACGTCGAGTTTGTCAGCCTGAGGGACAAGACCATCGGCTTTTGCAAGGGCTGTCTTGCGTGCCAGAAGCTCGGTCATTGTATCATCCGGGACGACGCGAACGACATCACCGAGAAGATGCTCATTTCCGACGTGATCGTCTGGGCAACGCCGATCTACTACTATGAGATGAGCGGTCAGATGAAGACCATGATCGACCGCGCCAACTCTCTGTACTCGCGCGACTACCGTTTCCGCGACGTCTATATGCTGATGACCGCCGCCGAAGAGGAGGACGAGGTTATCGAGGGCGCGTTGAAGGGGCTGCAGGGTTGGCTCGACTGCTATGAGAAGACCCGCCTTTCGGGCAAGGTCTTTGCGGGCGGCGTGACTGCTCCCGACGAGATCGGCGGCAGCGATAAGCTCAGAGAAGCCTATGAGATGGGCAGGGCGATCAGCTGATCTTCCCCCGAAATAGTTGCAAAACTGAAACCTCGGATGACCGCATTTTCATTTGTATTCCGTCGTTTTATCCGATATAATGGGATAAACTGTGATAAGGGGGAATAGGATGAAACGACTGATCGCGCTGTTGATCGCGTCGGTGATGGTGATCGGCATGACCGCTTGCGGCGCAAATCCATCGACCGAGCCGCCAACCGAGGAACCCACCGAAGAACCAATCATCCGTCCTGTGTTCGACCCCTATGAAAAGGAAAACAACTATAAGCTGACGGAAAAATATACCGAAGAGCAGGAGGGCGTCGACTACGGCACCATCGACGAGGACGTCAAGTATTATTCAAAGACCGCCGGCGACTATAAGTACTGTAATGTTCTGCTGCCGCCCGGCTATGACAAGAAAAAGACCTATCCCGTCCTCTATATGCTCCACGGCTGGATGTCGGGCTACGACGTCCACCTGTGTCCCGACTCCTACCTCCAGATCCTCTACGGCAACATGCTCCACAATAAGCGCACCGTGCCGATGATCATCGTCAGCGCGGAGATGTATACCGGAAAATGGAAGTACAAGGAGCAGATAGAGGAGAATGACAAGAAGCTCCTCGCCGCCTATGCGAGGGTCGTACAGGATCTGCCGAACGATCTGATGCCGTTCATCGAAAAGACCTATCCCGTTGCGAAGGATCGGATGAACACCGCGATCATGGGCGTGTCCCAAGGGGGTACCAAGACGCTCGCCATCGGCTTTTCTCACCTCGACCGCTTCGGATATATCGCGAGCTTTGCGCCCGACCCCGGCGCCGTGCCGACCGATTTCCTCAAGGGCACGATCTGGAACAAGCCGCTGCTCAACGATTTTCCGGACTATGATCCGCGAGTCGAGCCGTTCTTTCTGTATCTCGCTGTCGGTGCGGATGATCCCGAGAACGTCGAGGTCACCAAGTTCTACGGCAGCCTGCTCAAAAAGCTCGGTTATCGGAATACGACGGACGTCGTCGACGGCTATGAGCATGACTACATCTTCTGGCGGGCGGGGTTCTATAACTTCCTCAATAAGATATTCAGACCATGAAAAAACAGGTCAGGCACGAAAGTGTCTGACCTGTCGTTTATTCTTCGGTTGGTTTTGCTTTTTTGCGGCTGAGCTTCTTTTTGATCGCCTTGAAAACGTCGCGCAGTCGGAAGTGATAGAACGCGTGGCGGTAGATGTAGTTGATCTGGATCCCGCCGAGCAGCAGGTACATCATGAAGTAAAGCTGGATCATGAGGATGATGACCGTACCCATGCTGCCGTAGATCGACGAGGTGAAGTGGGTGGTGTAGAAGTTCACGCCCCACGACAAGATTCCCCATGACACCGCCGTGAAGATCGTACCCGGCAGCAGTACGCGGAATTTGGTGAAACGCTTGTCCTTGACTTTGCGCATGAGATAGAGCTTCAAGGCGAGCGTGAGGAACAGCACCTGGATGACGGTGAGGATGACGTACCTCAGACCGTAGAGGATCTGTGTCGAATAGGGGAAGAAGCGGAACGCCTCGCCGATGAAGTTCTCGACGTAGGTGTTGAAGATGATCAGCGCGCCGCTGAGGATGAACATGAACAGCAGCACGATCGTATATATCATCGCGAACACGCGCCGAAGCAGCCATGTGTGCTTTTGCCTGAGCCGATAGATGCGCGAGATACCGTCGGTGATGATGTACATGCCCTTGCCTGCCGACCACAGCGCGAGGATGATCGTGACGATCGCGGGGATCGCGCCGCTTTTGCGCGAATTATTGACCAGCGAGATGAAGAATTCGGTGATGACCGTTCTGAGCGCACTCGCTCCGTCGGGAACCTTCAGCGTGATCTCCTCGCTGTTTCCGAGCAGCAGCGACAGCAGCGACAGCACGAACATGATCAGCGGCACGACGGACATCATCACGAAGAACGCCGACTGACCCGCCATCGCGGAGATATTGTCACTGTTGTTCTTTTTCAGCACCCGCCGGATATGCCTGATCGGTGAAGCAAAGGTCCTTTGAAACCATGTC
>JAFSRK010000018.1 GCA_017446165.1 Ruminococcus sp. | reverse complement strand
TCTCGGCATGCGGCTAATGAAATCCCGCTCCCGCGAGCATACCTCGATCACGATGCCTGTCGACTATACGTCTGAATTCATCGGGACGCTCCCGTTTGAATTGACCAACGCCCAAAAACGCGCCGTCACCGACTGCGTGAATGATATGAAGAACAAGACCTCGCCGATGAACCGTCTGATCCAGGGCGACGTCGGCTCGGGCAAGACCGCCGTGTGCGCCGCTGTATGCTACAACTGTGTGAAGAACGGCTATCAGGCGGCGTTCATGGCGCCGACCGAAATCCTCGCAGGGCAGCATTATGAGACCTTTTCGAGGATGTTTGAGGGGACAGGCATGACGATCGAACTGCTCACCGGTTCCATGACGCCCGCCAATAAGCGCAAGGCGCGCGAGCGGATCGAAGCGGGGGAGAGCGACATCGTCATCGGCACCCATACCTTGGTGTCGGAAAGCACCGTGTTCTCAAAGCTCGGCTGTGCGATCACCGACGAACAGCACCGCTTCGGCGTAGCTCAGCGATCACGGCTTGCCGCGAAGGGCGAGCATCCGCACATCCTCGTCCTGTCAGCAACGCCCATCCCGCGCACGCTCGGACTGATCATCTACGGCGATCTGGATATAACCGTGATAGACGAGCTGCCGCCCGGACGCACCGAGGTGCAGACGCTCTATATCCGTTCCGATAAGCGCAACCGCGCTTTGGATTTTATCAAAAAACAGGTCGACGAGGGACGTCAGGCATATATCGTCTGTCCGCTTGTCGAAGAAGGCGACGACAGCGAGCTGCAGAGCGCGAATGATTACGCCGCCGAGCTGATGCTCGGTGCATTCCGTAACTATCCCGTCGGCATCCTCCACGGCAAGATGAAGCCGAAGGACAAGGAGTCGGTGATGGCTCAATTTTCTTCTAACGAAATATCCATCCTTGTTTCCACCACTGTCGTCGAGGTCGGCGTCGATGTGAAGAACGCCACCGTCATGATGATCGAGAATGCCGAACGCTTCGGACTTTCCACGCTCCATCAGCTGCGCGGACGCGTCGGCAGGGGAGAATACAAGAGCTACTGTATCCTCGTTTCCGACCACAGCGGCGACAATACAGAACAGCGCCTGTCGACCATGTGCCGCACCAACAACGGCTTTGAGATCGCCGATATGGACTTGAAGCTCCGCGGACCCGGCGACTTTTTCGGCAACCGTCAGCATGGTCTCCCGCAGCTTGCGATCGCCGATTTCTCGGACACGCAGACGCTTGCCCAGAGTCAGGAGGCGGCGGAGTATTTGCTCGGCGTCAGCCCCGATCTCAGCGACGACGCAACACGCGCTCTGCGCGCCGAGGTGCGCCGCCTGTTCAGCGCGACCGGCGAAGCAATGAATTGACAATTGACAATGGAAAATTGACTATTTTGGGTAAGCCTGACGGCTTATTGATAATGAAAAATATCCCGCAGGTGTTTCGATATAGAACACCTGCGGGGTAATCATCTTTATTCCACTTTGTGAACATCTTCAAAGACGCAGATGAGCTTGTCCGATACTGCTCTGTCCTGATGCAGCGCGCCGAAGAACCATTTGTCGTACCGTGTGTTCTTCATCACCGTGTCGAGGAACATGTTCAGGTCGTTGACGGTCGCGCTTCTGTCGATCATCCGCTTGACGCTCGCTGGAGCTTCATGCGTGACGATCAGATCGACATGGCGGTGGTGGTGCTGAATGTTCTCGACAGCATACTGCATCTCGTCGTCGGTCGGCATCGAGGGCGGGCTTTCTCTCGGCTCATCCTCATAGGGCGGCAGTCCGCCGCCGAGCGTAAAGACGCTTTTGCTGCCGATCATATATATTTCGCCGCGCTTGAGGCAGTATATATTCGAGGCGATCCGGTATCCCTTGCCCTGATACAGGTCGACCTCGGGATATTCTCTGAGCTTCTCAAAATTCTCGTGCGCACCCTCGACAAAGAGGATTTCATACTTCTTTTTACTCAGCTTCTTGAGATTGTTTAATTCGTTTTTGGAATTATCCCATACAAATCCGAAATCCCCCGTGATGATCAGCTGATCACCCTTTTTGAGCTTTGAGATCTGTCTGTCCATCAGGCCGTCATAGTCGCCGTGGACGTCGCCTGTCACATAAATCATTTTTGCCTCCGTGCTTTGGGTACTGTTTTTGCGATTATTTTTCAAAAAGTTACAATCTTTTAATTGATATCACCGTGAGAATGGTGTAAGATAAAACTGTATATAGTCGTATATTATCGGCTTTTGACGGATGTCAAAGCCATTCTTCTATTATATTAGCATATCTTTAAGGAAAATACTATGAAAAAAAAGTTAAATTTCATCATATCGCTGCTGTTGATTTTCCTGATCTCGCTCGGCGCTTTCATCATGCCCGCATCGTCATTCCAGAATGATGTGGTCACCTCGTCCTTTGCGATGCTGATGGTGAACCTCGATACCGGTACCACCGTCTTTTCTCAGAAAGCGAACAAGGTCTGGAATGCCTCCTATCTCTCTGAGTTGATGACCTTCATCCTGCTGCGCGAGCATGTCGAGGATCCCGAGGCTGTCACTGTTTCTGTCGACGAGGACTTCATCAATGAGCTGGAGGATTCCGACGGCTGTCTGGAAAAGTATCTCGGCGAGGATCTGACTCTCAAGGATCTGGCGGCGATCATGCTGCTTACCTCCGGATCGGACGCGGCGTTTCTGATCGCCGATGAGGTCGGCGGCAGCGTGGCGACCTTTGTCAGAGCGATGAATAACCGCGCCGCGAAGCTCGGCTGCAAGAACACGGCGTTCATCAC
>JAFSRK010000149.1 GCA_017446165.1 Ruminococcus sp. | reverse complement strand
GTCCCGCGAACGACGGGCTTTGATGACAGATTCAACCGTAGATAGGAATGAAACGCTTCTGCGACCCCTCGTCTTTTCCGGTACCTTTCGACAAACTGAGCAGGCGGCAAGATCACTTGCCGCCTGCTGCGCTTATTGATTATTTCCCATTTTGTTTTTCAGCGTGCCGAAAAGCATGCCGTAGGTACCGCCGTGGCTGTCGACCGCTCCGCTGCGCGCGAACGCAAGCAGGGTCACAAACAGCAGATCGAGGTTCTTCTCGCTCGTGCGGATGCGGAAGAACCCTTGGGTCGAAAGCTTGCTCGCGATCTTGTGCTGTTCCTCGTCTTCCTCGTGGGCGTAAGGGCCGGTGGATTCGACATACGCGATCCCCTCGCCGTCACGGAAGATCGAGTAAGAGGGTCGCAGCAGCTTTCCCTTGGCGAGCTGTGACTGCACGGTGATGCCGTGACGCTTTAAGTGCTTCCAGATATCCTCGCCGTCAAAGGTGAAGGTGGAATGATTATCGATCAGGAGCGTATCCCACTCGGTCTCCTCGGTATGCCCGACAAGGTGAGGCGTGGTAGTCTTATGCTCGTGGTCGATGAAGTCAAAGCCGAAGGGCGAAGTCACGGTGAACTTGGTCATCTTGGCTTCATACAGCACCCTGTGGTTTTTGTCCTCGATGCGGTGGCCGTACTTGGGCGTACCGGTGTCGGTAAGAAAATACAGCTCGCGTTCCTCACGCTTCTCGGAGGGGAGATAGACGGTCTCGCCGTGTTCCCCTTTCAGCTTTTTGACCGAGGTTTTCGCGCGGATCATGGTGAAGATCACCACAGCGATGATCACGGCGCCGATCACCAGAACATAGATGCCGAAGCCGAGTCCCGAATGGATCTTCGAGGGATCCTTGGGATCATATCTGACGGTGACTTCCTTGCCGACCTTGTAATCGGGAGCAAAGGAATCCAGCTTTGACTGATAGGTCTTGCCGTCGACCTTGTACTCCACGATGGCGACACGGTTGTCGCTCTCGTGATCGTCGGCAAAATTTTCATCCTCGGTGATAGTGACGATCGTCGCTGTCGTTTCCTTGAAGTCGGCTGACTGGAAGAACGTCATCCAGATACCGACGCCGAGCGCGATAACGCCCATGATCAGGGCAAAGATCTTGATACCGGGTCCTTTGATTGACATGGTTTTCCCTCCTTATTCAGCGTGACAGGATCACTTTCTGGTGACGTCCTCGCCGTAGATGGTGGTCCAATCGTCCTTCATGGAAACGGCGGTGTAGCCGTTCTCTTCACAGTCGGCGAACATCTTGTCAGCCTTCTCCTGATTGCCGTTCTCGCGAACGAGATCGTCACAGCAGAGCATGTAAGCGCCGCTCTTGTACTTGTTGTTGCTGATCGTGAAATTCGCCATCGCGAAGTCGCCGGAGCTGTTACCGAAGCACAGTACGGGCTGCTGGCCGATCTCGCGCTCGATCACGCTGACCTTGTTCATCTTGAGGTTCTTGATGATGAACTCGCCGCCGGTGATGAGCTTGTCGTCCTTCGAGAAGGTGTACTTCAAGCCGTCCTCATCGCCCTGACCGCTCGCGACAAAGGATTCGTCGGAGCCGATCATCTGTCTGACGGGGATGTCGACGGTACCCTCGGCGAGGCCGCGGGTGATCAGACGGTCGGTACCGCTGATGATGTAGACGGTGAAGCCGTTGTCGTTCAGATAATCCACGACCTGCAGCATCGGCTTGTAGAACGCCTCGCCGTTGGTCATGTTGTTATAGCCCTCGGCGGGCTGGTTTCTGTAGTCCTTGACATAGGCGTCGAACTCCTCGGGAGTCATGCCCTTGAACGCGGTCGCGACAGCGGTGCCGTGCTTGACGTCAAGACCGTCGGGATAGCTTCTGGTATCGAAGTACTCCTTGATGATCGCGGCGGTCGCCTTTTCTTCGTCGCTCGCCTTGTCCTTATAGTCGGGATCCTCCATGACGCGGTGGTACAGCAGCTTGTGATCAAAGTAGCCGGGATCGGTCTCACAGCAGAGGGTGCCGTCCATGTCGAATACCGCGATACGATCCTCAACGGGGATGAAATCCGCCGAGCTTTCGTCGGTGATCGTCTTGATATAATCGGTCAGCTCAGCCTTCAGCGGAGCCTTTTCCGTCCACAGCGACAGCGCGTCCGCCTCAGCCTCGTCGGCTTTTGCGGCAGTTGTTTCGGCGATCGTTTCGGTCGCGGCGGTGTCCTTCACGGGGGTGCAGGTGTTGTTGTTCTGAGCAGTGAATGCCCATGTGCAGGCAACCGCGATCAGCGCGACGGCAAGGACTGCCGATACGATCTTCCACGGTGTTGCGGGGCTTTTCGTTTTCTTCTCCATATTGAACCTCCATATTTCTTAGATTTCAGGTATGAATAACCTGTTCCCTATTTTACACGATAATGCCGATGATTTCAAGCGTATCCGGCACAAAGGTTTTTTGTAAAATTCACAATTTTATGATGACAAATGCATTTTATTGGTGTATAATGCTCCTATAAGACATCCCGATCAAAGAACGGAGGACTGAGCATGAACAACGCAAGGATCAACGACGCTATCGAGCTGACCTATCCGGACGGATTCAGCGAAATGAAAGAGGAAGAGCTGGCGAAATATTTCGGCAAGCCCGACGACCGCTGGGGCGTACACAACTACGGCAACCACACCATCCTCTCTGTCGCGTGGCACAAGGCGTGGTTCTTCACCGACGCCGAGTCGGCGCTGATCGGCGCCGAGGGGCGCTTGCGCCGCAATCTGCTGAACTATCAGCGCGTCACCTCCTATCGCACCAAGATCACCAAGAAGGTCCAGGGCTATGCCATCCGCTTTGAATACCGCGTCAACGACGCAGCGCTCGTACAGGTCGGCGACCTCGTGGTATTCAAGTACAAAAAGAAGGTCTACTCCCTGTACTTCATCTGCCGCAAGAACGATGCCCAAGCCCTTCTTCCGTCCTTCGAAGAGGTCCTCAAATCCATCAAGCTCATTTGATCAAGCGGGGCTGTCGCACTAAGAAACGCGATAGCCCCTTTTAGTGTCATTCTGAGCTTGGCGAAGAATCTTACAGTGCAATCTATCCAACTTCATTACACCTTTCATGTGTAATCTAACGGAAAAGTATGCACTTTCAGATTCTTCACTGGACACGCGTGTCCGTTCAGAATGACATTTTTTGTTTTGCGACAGCCCCTTTTGTATATGATGCGAAAACCCGCGCCTGTCAGCGTTGACAAGCGCGGGTGATTTTTATGTATCAGGAGGTTCTCTTGCCGGCGACAGCGTGACTCACGTTGGCACGGACGATGAACGAGCCGATGATGAAGCCGATCGCGATCAGCAGCGATACGATGTTGTCGACCAACAACAGCGGTTCGGAGCCTGAAACGGGCGATCCAACGATGAACATGGGTATGATCGAAAGAATCAGCAGTACGATTCCGGCAATGAAGCCGATACGGATCATCTTCTTTGTCGGATCCTTCCAGACCTTGTAACCGATGATTCCGATGGTGAGCTGAAGCACGGCAAGCACAACGGCGAGTACAATGATCCATGTGAAGAAGCTCATTAACAATCTGAAATCGGGATCCAATAAAAAGGATCCGAGTTCGAGAAGAGTCAGAGCCGACTGCAGGATCAGGACAAAGCCCGCTGTCAGCATCAGACGTCTGCCGATACGGAATGCGCGGCCCTTCTTGAGGTCCTTGTAGTCCTTGCGGTTGTGGTTCTCGACCGCGAAGCGTACCAGAATGAACGCGGGGATCGCGACATACATGAAGATCCTCAGAACGACGAAGTTGTTGTCGTCCTGCAGCAAGCCCCGGATGACGGGGGCGTTCATCGGCTGGAACATTTCCTTGAAGAGCTGTGCGTCAAAGATGGTCTGTCCCGCCGCCTTGTCAAAGGTGAACATATTCGCGCCCATGGTCTGGCCGCCGATAAACTGGCTGGGCAGCAGTAGTCCGAGGATCGTCGTGACGCCCAGCACCGCCAATATCGTCAGCGTGCGGTACTTGTTGAACGGGATACACATCGCGAAGAGGACGGTCAAGCCGGCGAGCGTCAGCATGATGGTCATCATCGGGCGGATGTTCTGGTCGGCGATGAACGGCGCCATGCCGAGTCCCTTGGGGATGGTGTTGAGCAATATCGGCAACAGGATCGCGACCGCCGCCAAGGCGCCGGCACAGAATGCCTGTGAGGCGATATTCTTGAGGAAGTTGCCGCGAACGGGTGTGCGGCGCGGTTCAAGCGATACGAGGAAGCCGCCCGTGCCGATGACGGCAGCTTCGAGCATATAAAGGTTCTCGACAGAGAACCACATCTGAGCCTTTGCGAACGGGATCAGCGCGAAGGCAAGCAGGAAGGTAACGGTCGATTTGACCAGATAGAGAACGGCGGTTTTCTGGATATTGCCGATAACGCGGCGACCCTCGCCGACGACCTCCTTGAGGTGGCTGAAATCGTTATCCAGCAGAACGACGTCGGAGCAGGACTTCGCGGCGTCGGTCGCCTTGGCAAACGTGATGGACGAATCCGAACGACGCAGCGCAAGGATATCGTTGACGCCGTCGCCGGTCATGGCGACCTTGTGTCCTCTCTCCTGCAGCGCCTTGACCAGCGCCTCCTTCTGTTCGGGAGATACGCGGGCAAAGACGGTGTATTCCTCGGCGATCGCCGGAATATCCTCCAGGGCGACGCCCGCGAGGGAGATGTATTTCTCGGCATTCACGATGCCGCATTTCTGAGCGATCTTGCTGACGGTGATGGGGTTATCGCCGGAGATGACCTTGACGGTAACGCCGTTTTCGCGGAAGAACTTCAGCGTGTCGCCCGCGGATTCACGGATATGATCCTCGATCGCGATGAACGCGACCAGCTCGCCGTCGAGGGTGAAGGCGATGACGCGGTTGCCCTTTTCCGCCTCGGATACCGCATAGGACAGGCGTTCGTCGTCCTTCGGGAGAAGATACTCGGGCGCTCCCATCAAGAGCTTCTTGCCGTTTGTCATCACGACGCCGGAGCATTTTGTCGCGCTCGAGAAGGGGATCAGCTCGTTGTATTCTACCTTTTCGTCGGCGCCGAAATGATTGAAGATTGCTTCGGCGGTGGCGTTCTTTTCCTCCGCCGCGCCCATCAACAGGCGGGCATAGCACTCGACGTCCTCCATCGGCGCATAGGGCTTGACGTCATGGACAGCCATCGTGCCGTCGGTGAGTGTACCGGTTTTATCGAGGCAGATCACATCGACGCGGGAGAGGTTCTCGAGAGAGTACAGCTCCTGTACCAACGTCTGCTTCTTGGTCAGCTGGGCGATGGATACCATCAACGCGACCGAGGTGGTCAGTACCAGACCTGAGGGGATCATGCCGATACCGAACATACCGTCGGTCAGAACGATCAGCGCCCATGATACCGGATCCTTCAGCGACAGGGTCAGATCGTTGCCCCAGACGGTGGGATCGCCGCCGTGGATGCTGATTTTATATACCAGCGTCGCCGTACATACGGTGACCGCGATGCAAAGACCGATCGTCAGGATCTTGATGATCCTCATGACAGAGGACATCAGCTCGGACTTATGACCCGAGGTACTCTTGACCTTGCGGGTCAGCTCGGCGGCATAGGTCTCGTCGCCGATCTTATCGGCGCGGCAGCGTGCCGAACCGACGATGATAGAAGAACCCGAGAGGATCGTGTCGCCCTCGCGCTTCTTGATATGGTCAGCCTCGCCGGTCAGCATGGACTCGTCGACCTCGACCTCGCCTGTCAGCACGATCAGATCGGCTGTCGCCTGATCGCCCGCCGAGATCGCGACGATATCGTCCAGTACGATCTCCTCGGCGTCGACCGCCTTGATCTCGCCGTCACGGACGACGCGGCTCTTGGTGCTGGTGACGATCTTGAGCTTCTTGATGACCTGAAGGCTCTTGACCTCCTGGAACGTTCCCATCGCAACGTTCATGATCGCCGGGATCAGGAAGACGAACTTCGAGAAGCCGAAGTATTTGTCGACGATATCCGATCTGCCGATCGCCGACAGATAGATCATGAAGCCGATGAAAATCAGCGCTATCGTGAATAATACGATGTTAAAGAAAGTGAACAGGTTGCCGGCAAGGATCTTTCCCATGCTCTTTTCGTTCGGATCGATCGAAATATTGACATGACCTTTCTTGATCCTTTCATCAACCTGCTGTGCCGAAAGTCCCTGATCAGGTAAGGTCTGAACGCGGTCGATCGGCTGTTTTTCAACAGTTTTCTTGCTCATGATTTCCTCCTTATAAAACTCCACTTTGTATTATAACATGGTCACAAGAGGTTGACAATGCCTTTCTTTTTGAACATATTGACGAAAAAGAAGCATAAATCCTGTACAATGTGCTAGAATACTATCTGTCCAACAGCAAATAGTTTTTTGTGAAGGAGATATGAAACATGAATCAGAAAGTGAAAAGAATCATCAGCATTGTACTCGCTGTTTCCATGATCACCGCGATGTGCGCGATCCTCAGCGGCTGCGGCGAAGATAAAAAGAATACCGCCCCGACTTCCGCGACGCAGGCGGCGACCCAAGCAGCAACTCAGGAGGCAACCGCGACGCCCGCCGTCATCTCTACCCTCGCGCCCGTAGCAACCGAAGCGCCTCAGATCGGCACCGGCGCACCCGACGCCACCGAAGCTCCGGCTCCCGCAGCCCCCTATGCCGACATCGACGAGCAGTCCGCTGTCCAAAATGCGATAGCCTTTGCCGGAACCGGCTACATGTCCGTCTCTACCGAACAGCGCTATTTCCGCAATCAGGAGGCTTGGTACATCGGTCTGACAGCCATCGACGGTCATGACGACAACATCTACTATGTCTATGTCACCGCAAACGACGTCATCCCCCAGCAGGAGATCCCCGCGATCGAATCTGTCGGCGGCGGTAACGTTGACGGAGATAACGAAGAACAGCAGTAATCCAAGCTGAATAAAGCACCGACAGGAGGAGCATTTGCCCCTCCTGTGATTTTTTGCTATGCAATTTTTTGAAAAAGGGGTTGACAAATCGAGAGTCTTTGCTATAATAGTTAGCAGAGGCTAACCAAAAGCGAATCAATTATCGCTTTAATTTTTTGATTAGTAGTTAGCGTTCGCTAACTATCGCTTGTCACCAGATATTACTACTGATAATCAGCGCCTTTCGATCAACAATAAATATATATTATCAGGAAGGGAAGTGAAGTCATGTCCGAAGAAGGGATCGTCAGGTATTGCTCCCCTACCCTTGCGGGACTGAAAACAGGCAACATGTATACCTGCTCCTATCGGAACAAGGACGAGCTTCGCGCTTTCCTCAGAAAATGGAACGCGACCCTCCGCGCAAAGGGCGTCCGCCTTATGCCGCTGAGGGCAAAGAACGGCAAGGCGCTGATCTATGTCTACCGTCCGTCGAAGCTGAGACATGACCTCAGCCGCTCCGATGCGTGCCATCTGCTCTCCGAGCGCGGCTACTGCACCGATAGCTGTGACCGCTGTGTCGCGAAGCTCTGTCGCAGGGTATGCGAATCCGAAGAATTCCCGCACGAGATCGGGCTGTTCCTCGGCTATCCGTGCGAGGATGTCCGCGGCTTCATCGAGAACAGGGCGGACGACTGTAAGCTCGTCGGCTGCTGGAAGGTCTACGGCGACGCCGACAAGGCGCAAAAGACCTTTGACCGCTACAAAAAATGCACGCGGATCTATCATCGGCAGTGGACAGAGGGCAAGCCGATCTCGCGGCTGACCGTCGCCCGATAATGCGGTAAAAAATCCGAAAGGAAGGTATATTCTATATGAGTAAAACAGCAATTGTCTATTGGAGCGGCACCGGTAACACCGAAGCGATGGCGAACGCAGTCGCAGAGGGCGCTAAAGCCGCCGGCGCGGAGTGCGAGATCATCGCCTGTGCCGATTTCAACGAATCCATGCTCGACGCCTATGACGCGATCGCCTTCGGATGCCCCTCGATGGGCGCCGAACAGCTCGAAGAGGACGAGTTCGAGCCGATGTTCTCCGCCTGCGCACCGAAGCTCGGCGGCAGGAAGATCGCGCTCTTCGGCTCCTACGGCTGGGGCGACGGCGAGTGGATGCGCAGCTGGGAGGAACAGTGCAAAGAGCTCGGCGCTGTCCTCATCACAGAACCTGTCATCTGCAACGACGCGCCCGACGACGAGGCGACTGCCGCCTGCAAAGCTCTCGGCGAAAAGCTCGCGGGCTGATCAAATCTGCCAATTTCATTTTTCTGCTAATTTCCATAGCATCAAATTCCCCTTAGAAAAGCGCTTTCGATCATTCGGAGGCGCTTTTCGTCATTTACCCGAAAAGTTTCACCTCTCCCCTTCGACCGACATAGGATAAACGGGAACAGCCGTACACCTGCGGCTGAATAAGACAAAGGAACCATTCAACATGAATTATGATGTACTCATCGGTCTGTCTGTACCGTTTATCGGAACGACGCTCGGCGCGGCAGTCGTTTTCTTCATGAAAAAACAGCTCGGCGACAACGTCGCACGGGCGCTCACGGGCTTTGCGGCAGGCGTGATGATCGCCGCCTCGGTGTGGAGCCTGATCATCCCCGCGATCGAACAGTCACAGTCGCTCGGCGCGTGGTCGTTTATACCCGCGTGCGTCGGCTTCTGGGTCGGGATCCTCTTTCTGATGCTGCTTGATCGGCTGGTGCTGTGCGTGAACAACAGCGCGGAATCGGCAGCCGCCTCAAAAAACAGCCTCCGGCGCACCACGATGATGGCGCTTGCCGTCACCCTGCACAACATCCCCGAGGGTATGGCGGTCGGCGTGGTCTATGCGGGACTGCTGACGGGCGCGCCGGATATCACCGCGGCGGGCGCGATGACGCTCGCGCTGGGCATCGCGATCCAGAACTTCCCCGAGGGCGCGATCATCTCGATGCCGCTTCACGCTCAGGGTAAAAGCAGATGGCGTTCCTTCGTCCTCGGCACGCTGTCGGGTGCGGTGGAGCCGATCTTCGGCGTCCTCACCATCCTGCTGTCGGGGCTGATCACCCCCGCTCTGCCCTATCTGCTGAGCTTCGCGGCGGGCGCGATGATCTATGTCGTCGTCGAGGAGCTGATCCCCGAGATGAAGGAGGGCGACAATTCCCAGGCGGGAATCCTCAGCCTTGCCGTCGGCTTCACACTGATGATGTCGCTGGACGTCGCATTAGGCTGATTTTCTTAAAATGGCGCGGAAGTTCGCAAAATCTCTGTGCTAATGTCACATTGAAAACAAGCGGTTTTTTCTCTATAATAGTACATGAATCAAGGTTGATACCATTCGTATAGGAGGGTATTATGGAAAACTACCGTATCGAGCGCGACTCGATGGGCGAGATGCAGGTTCCCGCAGATCGCCTGTGGGGCGCCCAGACCCAGCGCAGCCTGATGAACTTTCCCATCGGATGGGAGAAGATGCCCAAAGCGATCATCCGCGCCTTTGCCCTGCTGAAAAAAGCGGCGGCAAAAGCCAACCGCGAGCTGAAGCCGGAGAAAATGACCGCAGAGAAAGCCGACGCGATCACCGCCGCCTGTGACGAGATCCTCGCGGGCAAGCTGCCCGATGAATTTCCGCTTGTCGTATGGCAGACCGGCTCGGGGACCCAGTCGAACATGAACGTCAACGAGGTCGTCGCGAACCGCGGCAATCTGATCGCGAAGGAAAAGCTCCTGCATCCGAACGACGACGTCAACATGTCCCAAAGCTCAAACGACACCTTCCCCACCGCCATGTCCGTCGCTGCGGCGACTGTGATCCGCGACGAGCTGATTCCCGCCGTGGATACGCTGATCTACACCTTCAAGCGGCTCGAAGCCGAGAACATCGACGTTGTCAAGAGCGGCCGCACCCATCTTCAGGACGCGGTACCGATCCGCTTCTCTCAGGAGATCTCCGGTTGGCGCGGGATGCTCGAGGCGGACAAGGCTCAGCTCGGAGAAGCGCTGACGGGGCTGTATCACCTCGCGATCGGCGGCACAGCCGTCGGTACGGGGCTGAACGCGCCCGAGGGCTTCGGCGATAAGGTCGCCGAGAAGCTCGCCGAGGAAACAGGCGTTCCCTTCGTCAGCAATCCCAACAAATTCCATGCGCTGACCTCGCTCGATCGGATCGTCTTTGCCCACGGCGCGATGAAGGCGCTCGCCGCCGACATGATGAAGATCGCAAACGACGTTCGCTGGCTTTCTTCCGGTCCGCGCTGCGGACTCGGCGAGATCACCATCCCCGAGAACGAACCCGGTTCGTCCATCATGCCCGGCAAGGTCAATCCCACCCAGTGCGAATCGGTCACGATGATCGCCGTGCAGGTGATGGGCAACGACGCGACCATCGGCTTCGCCGCCTCTCAGGGCAACTTCCAGCTCAACGTCTTTCTGCCGGTCACGGCATATAACTTCCTGCAGTCCGCGCGGCTGCTCACCGACGGCATCCTCTCGTTCAACGAGCGCTGTGCAAGCGGGATCAAGGCGAACCGTGAGAAGATGGACGAGAACCTCTATCGCTCGCTGATGCTGGTCACCTCGCTCAACCCCTATATCGGCTACGATAACGCCGCGAAGGTCGCGAAAAAAGCATATAAAGAAAACCTCTCCCTCAAAGAAGCCTGCATAGCTCTGGGCTTTCTGAGCGAAGAGGAATTCGACAGGGTTTTTCATCCCGAAGCATTGGCATAGATACTCCCATCGGTCATACGATTATTCAATCCCTCAGTCTGCTTCGCAGACAGCTCCCTTTACCAAAGGGAGCCTTGAGAAAAGGTAGGAAAGTATATGAATATCAGAGAAGAATCGCTGAAAAAGCACTATGAATGGCAGGGCAAGATCGAGGTCGTCACCCGCTGTCCGATCGAAAGCCGCGAGGATCTGTCCCTCGCCTACACACCCGGCGTAGCCGAGCCGTGCCTTGAGATCAACAAGGACGTCGACAAGAGCTATGAGCTGACACGCCGGAGCAACCTCGTCGCGGTCGTCACCGACGGCACCGCTGTTTTGGGGCTGGGCGACATCGGTCCCGAGGCGGGCATGCCCGTCATGGAGGGCAAATGCGCCCTGTTCAAGACCTTTGCGGACGTCGACGCGTTCCCGCTTTGTATTCGTTCAAAGGATGTGGACGAGATCGTCCGCACCATCTATCTGATCTCAGGCTCGTTCGGCGGCATCAACCTCGAGGACATCAGCGCGCCGAGATGCTTTGAGATCGAGCGCAGACTCAAGGAGATCTGTGACATCCCGATCTTCCATGACGACCAGCACGGCACCGCGATCGTGGTAGCCGCCGCGCTGATCAACGCGCTCAAGGTCGTCGGCAAAGAGATCGGCTCCATCCGCGTCGTCATCAACGGCGCAGGCTCGGCGGGCATCGCGATCTGCAAGCACCTGATGAATCTCGGCGTCAAAAACGTCATGATGGTCGACAGCGCGGGCATCATCGCCGAGGGCGATCCTCGTCTCAATCCCGCCAAGGCGGAGATCGCGAAGGTCACCAACCGCGAGAAGCGCACCGGAGACCTCGCCGCCGCCATGCAGGGCGCGGACGTATTCATCGGCGTTTCCGCCCCCGGAGTCGTCAGCGGCGATATGATCCGCTCGATGGCGGACAAGCCCATCGTGTTCCCGATGGCGAACCCGACCCCCGAGATCATGCCCGACGAAGCGATCGCGGCGGGAGCGGCGGTCGTCGGAACGGGACGCTCGGATTTCCCGAACCAGATCAACAACGTCCTCGCCTTCCCCGGCATCTTCCGCGGCGCGCTGGATTGCCGCGCCACCTGTATCAACGAGGAAATGAAGGTCGCGACGTCCTTTGCGCTCGCCTCCCTCATCCCCGATGACGAACTCAGCGCCGACAACATCATCATCTCCGCGCTGAACAAACAGGTCGCGCCCATCGTCGCCGAAGCCGTCATCAAGGCGGCAAAGGAAACCGGCGTCGCGCGATTATAATTGACAGTTGACAAGGGGCTGTCGCACTAAGAAATGCGATAGCCCCTTTTAGTGTCATTCTGAGCTTGTCGAAGAATCTTACAGTGCAATCTATCCAACTTCATTACACCTTTCATGTGTAATCTAACGGAAAAGTATGCACTTTCAGATTCTTCACTGACGTTCAGAATGACATTTTTTGTTTTGCGACAG
>JAFSRK010000148.1 GCA_017446165.1 Ruminococcus sp. | reverse complement strand
CGGCCTTGAAGTCCATGTCGCCGAAGAAGTCCTCGAGACCTTGGATATCGACCATGGTCATCCAGCGCTCGCCCTCGGTGATCAGACCGCAGGAGATACCGGCGACAGGCGCCTTGATCGGAACACCCGCGTCCATCAGAGCAAGGGTGGAACCGCAGACAGAACCCTGAGAGGTGGAGCCGTTGGAGGATACGACCTCGGAAACGAGTCTGAGGGAATAGGGGAACTCCTCGAGAGAGGGGATGACGGGCAGCAGAGCGCGCTCTGCCAGTGCGCCGTGACCGATCTCACGTCTGCCGGGACCGCGGGAAGGACGGGTCTCGCCGACAGAGTAGGAGGGGAAGTTGTAGTGGTGCATATAGCGCTTCTCGGTCTCGCCGTCGATGCCGTCGAGCAGCTGCATATCGCCGACGGTGCCGAGGGTAGCGACGGTCAGAACCTGAGTCTGACCTCTGGTGAACAGACCTGAGCCGTGTACACGGGGCAGGATGCCGACCTCGGATGCCAGCGGACGGATGTCGTTCATGCCTCTGCCGTCGACGCGCTTCTGCTCATCGAGGAGCCAGCGGCGGACGATGAATTTCTGGGTCTTGTAGAGGCACTCGTCGATCTTCGCCTCGGAATCGGGGTAGATCTCGTCGAACTTCTCGTGGACTGCCTCATAGATGGGCTTGAGTCTTTCGTCACGGACGGTCTTGTCGTCGGTGTCGAGTGCGACCTTGATGTCTTCCTCGGAGAACGCCTTGATCGCCTCGAACATGTCGTGATCAGGCTCGTTGCTGGGATAGCTGAACTTGGGTTTGCCGATCTCGGCGACGATGCCCTTGATGAACTCGATGATCTTCTGGTTGGCTTCGTGACCCGCCATGATCGCGTTGTACATGACCTCGTCGCTGACACAGTTCGCGCCCGCCTCGATCATCGCGATGCGGCTGTCGGTGGAGGCGACGGTGGTCGCCATGTCGGACACCTTGCGCTGTGCCTCGGTGGGGTTGATGACGATCTCGCCGTCAACAAGACCGACGGAGACCGCGGAGATCGGGCCGTTCCACGGGATATCGGAGATGGAGATCGCGATCGAGGTACCGACCATCGCGGCGATCTCGGGCATGCAGTCGGGATCGACGGACATGACGGTCGCGACGATGGAAACGTCGTTGCGCATATCCTTCGGGAACAGCGGACGGATCGGACGGTCGATGACGCGGCTGGTCAGGATCGCCTTCTCACTCGGTCTGCCCTCGCGGCGCAGGTAGCTGCCGGGGATCCTGCCGACGGAGTAGAGCTTCTCTTCATAGTCGACGGAGAGCGGGAAGAAGTCGATGCCGTCGCGGGGCTTCGCGGATGCGGTCGCCGCAACATGCACAACGGTGTCGCCGTAACGGACAAGGCATGCGCCGTTGGCGAGCTGGGTCATTTTGCCGGTTTCGATGACAAGCGGTCTGCCTGCGAATTCGGTCTCGAAGGTGCGGAACTTGTCAAAAATCATGGGTTTGTTTGCCATATGAGTTTCCTCCTGTAGTTTTTATTTTCCACAGGATCTTTCAGGCTTAGGTTTAGCAATAAAACCAGGATTCAGTTGGTGGTTGGCGGTTGGTAGTTGGTGGTTGTTGGTGAATACCGAGCGCAAAGCGCTCCCTATAGCGCCGCAGGCAGTAATCTGACTACTGACTACCAACTGATAACTATCAACTATAATCTTCGTTTTACCGCTAAAGTTAAGCGAAAAATCCTGTTGATTAAACGAAATGTAGGGCAAACGGGATTGCCCCGCTTGCCCCATGCTGTTGCTTACTTACGGATACCGAGTCTGGCGATGATAGAACGATATCTCTCGATGTCGACCTTGATGAGATAGTCGAGCAGCGCACGGCGCTGACCGATCATCTTGAACAGACCGCGGCGGGAGTGGTGGTCCTTCTTGTGGATCTTGAGGTGCTCGGTCAGGTCGTTGATTCTCTTGGTGAGAAGCGCGATCTGAACTTCGGGAGAACCTGTGTCACCCTCGTGAGTAGCGTATTCCTGCATGATAGCAGTCTTTTCTTCTTTCAGCATGTGTCTTCACCCTTTCTGTATATTGCATCCCGCATAGTACAGGGCAGGTGAAATCCTCACTGAGGCTTGACCCCTGAACCATATCGGGCGCTATCCAATATATTACCATAATTCTTCTCAAAAGTAAAGAAAAATCTCGTGTGCAGAACCATTATTTTGAGAGGCAGTCAGCTCTGTTTTTTGGCTAAAATTCCCATTTCCTCGCGGATCTTGGCGCGAGCGTCGCTGTCGAGCGATCGATACAGTACGATCAGCCCGCGTTCGTCTTTGCTCAGCGTCTGCAGCAGACTGTCGCCGCGCGCGATATCCCTGAGGGACAGGCTTTCCTGTGAATCCTGAGGCAGCAGGTACTCGGGCGGGACCTTGAAAATGTGCGCTAACTTCACCACCGCATCCAGATTCGGCTGTGATCTGCCGATCTCATAGCTGGTGTATGACGAGCGGTTGATGTTCAGCGCCTCGGCGACCTGCCCCTGTGTGAGATCATAGCTCTCGCGCAGCTCCCTGAGCTTTTCGCCGACCGTCTTTTTATCTGCAGCCATACCGTTTTCCCCTTTCCGATGTGCGGCGCGATATATCGCCCCGCCTAGCCCGAATTGCCTTTTGACTGCATTATAGCTTATCGCAAGTGACAGGATGATTTACGGGAATATTTTGCACATATCAGGTGCAAACGCTCCACCCGTCATCCAGTATTCCCCCGCCGCTGACGCGTTATGCGCGCGCCGCAATTTTTGCCTTTCGCGACCGTAAATCTTGCCGACATTTCAGAAATCGGGAAAAATCACTTGAAAAATCCCGCAGGATATTATATAATCATTAGGTAAGCCGCGCCGATCCGCTCCGCGGCGCATGACAAATGAATACCCGCTAGAGTGGCGCAGTTGGTAGCGCAATTGATTCGTAATCAATAGGTCGTGGGTTCGAGTCCCATCTCTAGCTCCATCGGAGACAAATTTGAGAAACATCTCGAATTCGTCTCTTTTTGCATTTAACCGCATAACTAAGCCATTTTTGAGTTGTTTTGCCTTATAATAATTTACATTATTTTGGAAAATACTCTAATATAAAAATGATTTTATCACCAAAAAATAATCAATTTGGCGATAAATTTGGCTACAAAATCATTGACTTTTCAGCCCTACGGAGGTACTATTTTATTGAGGTGATGAAGGTTGAAATACATTGATCAAAGCACTATTCCCAAATAGGGCGCAAAAAACCAAACCCTCAACAATAGGGCTTTTCAAAAGAGAAAATCTGCTGTATAATTTACGTGGCGCTGGGCGTCACGAGATAGCCTTGCCTTTGTAAAATGAAGATAGCCTCCTCCACGGAAACTGTCCTATGCTCCGGCGGAGTGTTGATGTGAGCATAAAGCTCGGGATTGTAGGGTTCATTCTTCTTTAGTATG
>JAFSRK010000147.1 GCA_017446165.1 Ruminococcus sp. | reverse complement strand
GCTCCAGACCCGGTCGGTCGATATCCGGTGCGGTGATGTGTACCTCCTCGGGGTCGACCGGCATGTAGTACGCGGTCAGATCGATCTCGTCAATAAAGTTCTTGAGGGTAACATAATACGGGCTGGTACTCATAGCGTGCCTTCTTTCTGTAAAACGATGTGGGGACGGAGTGATAATAAATAGCTGAAAACAGCATATCCCCCCTTTATACCATACATAATGTATTATACTCCAAAGGGCAATATTCATAATACTTTAAAAGAAATATTCACTCTTTTATGCAAGAAATGCATATGTGTTTTTTGTGCAACTTGTGCATATTATTTCGCCGTCCGGAGAGAATAACAAGAGAATCAAAATCGGGTGATAATATGCTGACTATCATCATCAGAACACTGCTCATTTACATCATCGTCACCGTCGCCGTAAGGCTGATGGGAAAACGCCAGGTGGGCGATATGCAGACCTCGGAGCTGGTCATCACAATCATCATTTCGGAGGTCGCATCGCTCCCTCTCGAAAATCCCGAACGTCCCCTGCTCTCAGGTGTTATACCGATCCTAATGCTTGCGGCGATTGAGATCATCGTGTCCGTCATCATGCTAAAAAGCCGCCGCGCCCGCGGGATCATCGTCGGACATCCGATCATCGTTATCCGTAACGGAGAGATCATCGACCGAGAATTGAGCCGGTTGAGGATCTCGCGGGAGGATGTGTATTCGCTGCTCAGGCAGCAGAACCACCCCGACCCCTCGGGAATCAAATACGGGATCATCGAACCAAACGGCAGTCTGAGCATCATGACTGACGCGGACATCCAGAACGACGGTATCGAAAGCGACGATCTGAAGGACGAGCTAAACGAGGTCGAAGCCGACGAGGAAAACAAAAAGCCCGCCGGAGACGACGGACAGAAGGAGGAATAGCATGAAACGCGCATGGATCGCGGTCGGACTGATCGCGTTGTCGCTGCTGTTGGGGAGCATAGAGTTTCTCTACGTCACTACAGCGGCGGACGTCTACACCGAGATGCTCAACAAAGCCGACGAGCATATGGAGAAGAACGAGGCGTATGAGGTGCAGTCGATCACCGAGCGGCTCGACCACCGCTTCAATGAAGATGCGGGGATGCTCGACATGGTGAGCTTTCACAGCGAGATTAATGCCGTGAGCTATGACCTCGCCTCCCTCAGACGCTATGCTCAGACAGGCAACACCGCCGATTATCTCGCCTTGTCGGCGCAGGTGAAGCGCAAGATCCTGACCCTCTCGGATCTTCGATCTCCGCGGCTGGAGAACATTTTTTAATGGACAGGAATTGAAACGCTGTCCGATAATACCATTCCTATGCACAGCAAAAAACGCCGCTGAAAACAGCGGCGTTTCTCTTATGTGTGTGATTGAACAACTTAAGCTTTCTTCTTGGACTTGCGGTTGTTCCAAGAAACCCACAGGGGTCCTGCGATGCACAGGGAGCTGTAGCAGCCGGATACGATACCGATCATCATCGGCAGCGCGAACGCCTGCACGCTCTCGAGGTTGAAGATCAAAGCGACGACATAAACGGTGCCGATCGCAACCAGCGTGGTGACCGAGGTCGCGATGGTACGCGGCATAACAGCCGAAGCGCTCTTATTGAATACGTCAGCCAGTACAGCGTCGTTGCCGGCAAGACGGCGTTCCTCACGGACACGGTCGTAGATGACGATGGTATCGTTCAGCGAGTAGCCGAGGATCATCAGAACAACTGCGATGAAGTTCGAGTCGATCGGCATACGGAAGATAACATACAGGAAGTAGATCATCGCGACATCGTGGAACAGCGCAACCAGCGCCATCACACCTGCGGACAGACCGCCGATGCGCTTGAAACGGATGGTGACGTAAACGACCATCAGGATGGAAGCGATCGCAACCGCTGTCAGACACTTCAAGAGGAACGAGAAGCCCATGGAAGCCTCAACCGAGGAGGTCTCCTGATATTCGAAGTTGTTGTCGGGGAATTCCTTCGCCAGTGTTTCGGTGATGGACTTCTGCAGGTCGGTCTCGATACTCTCGTTACCGGAGAACTCGACCGAGATCGCATATGCGTCCTGATCCTCCGTGTTGTTCATGATGTCCTTGGTGACGGTGAACGAAACGGTGTGATCGGGGGTCGCCTTCTGGATGGTATCCTGCAGCTT
>JAFSRK010000146.1 GCA_017446165.1 Ruminococcus sp. | reverse complement strand
GCCCTGATGATTCTTCGGAATCGTCAGGGCTTTTATATTTCATTAGTATAAACTGACCACTGATCACTGACCACTGGTCACTGAGAACAAAGGAGTAGATAAATATGATCCAAGTAGAGCTCAAAGGCGGCGTTGTAAAGGAGTTCGATGAGAACATCACACCTGCCGAGATCGCAAAATCCATTTCGATGGGACTGTATAAGAACGTCTGTGCTGCGATGGTTGACGGCAAGGTGTGTGACCTGCGTACACCGCTGACTGCCGATTGCAAGGTCGAACTGCTGACATTTGACGATGAGGACGGCAAGAAGGTTTTCTGGCACACCACCTCTCATATCCTCGCTCAGGCGGTCAAGCGCCTGTATCCCGAGGCAAAGCTCGCCATCGGTCCCGCGATCGACGAGGGCTTCTACTATGACTTCGACGTCGATAAGCCCTTTGACAGCGACGACATCGCGAAGATCGAGGCTGAGATGAAGGCGATCGTTAAATCCGGCATCGAGATCAGCCGCTTCGAGAAGGCTCCCGCAGACGCGGTTGCATATCTCGAGAAACTCGGCGAACCCTACAAGGTAGAGCTTGCTTCCGAACATGCCGACAATGGCGAGCCGATCAGCTTCTACAAGCAGGCGGAATTCGTCGACCTGTGTGCGGGACCTCACCTGATGTCTGTTGCACCTGTCAAGGCGTTCAAGCTCACCAACTGCACCGGCGCTTACTGGCGCGGTGATTCCACAAAACAGCAGCTCTGCCGCGTCTATGGCATCTCATTCCCGAAGGCGGCGATGCTGGAGGAATATATCACCAGAAGGGAAGAGGCGTTAAAGCGCGATCACAACAAGCTTGGTCGTGAGCTGGAGCTTTTCACCACCGTTGACTATATCGGTCAGGGACTCGCGATCATGCTCCCCAAGGGCGCGCGCATCATCCAGCTGTTACAGCGTTTTGTTGAGGATCTCGAGCAGAAGAACGGCTGGCAGCTGACCAAGACTCCCTTCATGGCGAAGTCCGATCTCTATAAGATTTCCGGACACTGGGATCATTACAAGGACGGCATGTTCGTCCTCGGCGATGAGGAGAAGGACGATGACGTCTACGCGCTGCGTCCGATGACCTGTCCGTTCCAGTATCAGGTGTTCCTTAACCGCGGCAGAAGCTACCGCGATCTGCCGATGCGCCTGAATGAGACATCGACGCTGTTCCGCAACGAGGCGAGCGGCGAGATGCACGGTCTGATCCGTCTGCGCCAGTTCACCATCTCCGAGGGTCACCTCATGTGTACTCCCGAACAGCTCGAGGGTGAATTCGAACACTGTCTGAACCTTGCAATCTACTGCCTCAAGACCCTCGGTCTGTACGAAGACGTCAGCTATCGCTTCTCCCAGTGGGATCCGAACGACCGCGAGAAGTACATCGGTACCGAGGAGGACTGGAACAACGTCCAGGGCATGATGGGCAAGATCCTCGACGACCTCGGCATCAACTACAAGATCGGTATCGGCGAAGCGGCTTTCTACGGTCCGAAGCTCGATATCCAGATCAAGAACGTTTTCGGCAAGGAAGACACCCTCATCACCATCCAGATCGACCCGATGATCGCCGAGAAGTTCGGCATGGAATATGTCGACCGCGACGGCGTCAAGAAGAACCCCTATATCATCCACCGCACCTCTATCGGCTGCTACGAGCGCACCCTCGCACTGCTGATCGAAAAGTACGCCGGTGC
>JAFSRK010000145.1 GCA_017446165.1 Ruminococcus sp. | reverse complement strand
TCGTTACGGTGGCGATAGAGGAGAATAAGGAAATGGCTGCTCAGAAGTAAGAAAATGAATTCACCAAAAAGAAGGTGTTGTCGCAAATTACGGCAGCGCCTTTTGCTTTTACTAAAAAATAACGCAAATCATTTAAAAATTCTCGCCATTTTCGCCAAATGGTGATGATTTTAATTTTTATAATATGATACAATAAAAATATAAAATAGGAAAAATGGATGGTTTTATGGAATTAACATTTCTTGACTTTATAAGGTACGACTACACCTCGCTTTTATTGGTGTGCGGATTGGTCGTACTGATGGTTGCCAACAGAAAGAATAAGCTGCCGGCGGTGTTCACGCTGTGGATCATGACGGCGATCATGATATTTTCGCTGTTTGTGGAATTTGTCTGCAAGTGGTCGGAGAACGATCCCTCTCTCGCGGATATACGGTATTGGACGACGATCATCAAATATCTTATCTCGCCAACGCTTTTGATGATGCAGTGCATGGTGCTGGTCGAGAACAAGGTGCTGCGCGGGCTGCTTGTGATTCCGAACCTGATCAGCGTGTTCGCCGTCACGGCAGGACCTTATGTGACGGGACTGACGGTGCTGTCGTTCAGTAAAGAGTATTATTTTGTGGAAGGTCCTTTGCGGGTATTTCCGTTTGCAGTGGCGCTGTTCTATCTTTTTGTGTTGGTCATTGTTTCTCTGTGGTTTTTCTTCGATGTTACATCAGGATACAACTCTATCATTATGTTCCTTACGGTAGCTACGGTCATCTCCTGCATACTGGAATATTTCGGGATCGTCAACGGTATCGTCAAGTATGTGCAGATCATCGATATTTATTTGTATTATTTCTTCCTGAACTTCGTCTATCAGTCGAGGATCCGTGAAGAAAGTCTGAAAAAGGAGCTCGCCCTGACACAAAAGGAGCTCGAACTGTCCAACACCAACGTGCGGCTTTTGCAGAATCAGATCTCACCGCATTTTATCTATAACGCGCTGTTCATCATCAAAGCGCTGATTTGGACAGATCAGAAGCAGGCGTCCGACGCGTTGGACGATTTCTCGCTGTATGTCCGGAGAAATATCGAAGCGATGCGGTCAAATGATCTGATCAAATTCAGTGATGAATTAAAGCATATCAAGGCGTTCCTCAACATCGAAAACGTGGATAACGAAACGGGTCTGGTGGTCGAGTTCAATGTTGATGAAGAAGATTTTATGATTCCTCCTTTGACCGTCGAGCCGTTGGTAGAGAACGCGGTCATTCACGGTGTCGGAATGCTCGAAAACGGCGGCGTCATCACGATCTCCTCCCGAAAAACCGATGACGGATAGGAGATTTGCGTGGAGGATAACGGAGTGGGCTTTGACACAGAAAACACAAAACCCGGCGTAGGATTGGAAAACTCCAAAACGCGGCTTGAGTTGCTCTGCGGCGGCAAGCTGGAGATCACCAGCCGCCCGGGGTGTACCAAAGCGACGGTGTTTATACCGGAACAAAAAACATAAAATGGGGGTTAACACAGTTATGCGGTCTGCTTACACTTTGACACACATACATACATACGGCATAACTGCGCTGTTTTATATGAACGATCAAGCGTACTCTGCGGGAGATGATTCCCTCGGGGCGCGCTTTGCTGTTTTATAGGAGACAAAATATGAACATTATTATCCTTGATAATCACAAGTTGATCATTTCAGAGATCCGGCGGCAGTTGATGTCCGTACAGCCCGGCGCGGTGTGCGAGTGCTTCACCAAACAGCGCGAGGCGATCGAGTACGTCAGGAACAACCCTGTTGACGCCGCCCTGCTCGACGTAGATATGCCCGGACTAAACGGGATCGAGGTGGCGGAGCTGATGTGTCAGCTGAATCCGCGCCTAAACATCATTTTCGTGACAGGCTATCCCGAGTACGCGCTGCAGGCTTTCTCGGTTCCCGTAAGCGACTTCATCGTCAAGCCGGTATCGGAGGAAGCGCTGAAGACGTCGTTCGGTAAGCTGAGATTCCCGCCGGAGCAAAGCGTCGATCTATATCGCTACGATGATGTAAAAGACGCGAAGGCGCTGGGCGCGAGGCTCAGAAGCCTCAGAAAAAAACGCGGCTTGTCCGTTAAAGAGCTTGCCGACAGGATCGACGTATCGTTTCAGACGATCTACCGCTGGGAAAACGGTGAAAGGATCCCCGACGGCTTCAATATGGGCAAGCTGATGAATGTGTTCGGAGTCAGATTAAAAGACATCATTTCAGATATCAATATTGATTCACAAAACAATTCAGGAGGTGTACAGTATTGAGACAGGAAATTGATTTATTAGGCAACGGTCTGCTTTTGTTCGGCGCTTTGGCAGGGTTCATTTATTCTCTGATCGTGTTTTTCAGACCAAAGAAGTCGATGTACAAAAAAATGGTGGGCTGTGCGCTGGGATGTATATTTATTGAGCGCTTATACGGAATCGTCCAATATCTTGTCGGCGGAGAATTTACCCAATATTTCTATGTCGGCACATTTGGAGTTATCGGCTGCTTTATGTTTCTTTTCTCGGCAAATTACGGTGCGATCAATTCGCTGATCGACGACGGTTCTGCGGCGCTAAAAAAATACAGATCGATCGCTTTCGCAGCGCCTGCCGTCACTGTTGCGGCGGCTATCGCTGTATTGTGTTCTCCCTCTCATCCCGCAAGGACGATCACCTGCGCGGTAGAGGAAGTATTCATAGGCGCCTCGGCGTATTACAGCTTAAAGCTGCTGATCATACCAAAACAGTATTCCGACTTTATGTCCGGTATGCGGGCATATCATGTGTTCTCGCTGGCTCTGGCGGCAGGGGTGACCATTGAAAATGTGCTTTGGTGTTATCAGGTCGTCAACCAGATCGTGTGGATCATTCCTTATCTCGTACTGCTTGTGTCTATGATCGCGCTCGCACCGGCTTTGGAAAGGGGGACAAAACAATGGAGAACGTAAGTTATATTGTTTTTATCTGTTTTGCGCTCCCGTTCGTGCTCGGCATTCCGATCGTGAGAAAAAGAACGCGGCTGGTGCTGCTGTTCACTTTCATCGGAATGTGCTGTTGCTTATTCATTTCCGAGATCAACGGCTTGCTCAATAAGGTTATTGGGCAGGATATGTTCTATCTGACGACCAATACCACACCATTGACAGAAGAACTTATCAAAGCGCTGCCGATACTGTTATACGCGCTTTTCATTTCCTCCGAACGGCAGAAGCTTCTGACTATCGCTTTTATGACCGGCTTGGGCTTCGCTCTGATGGAGAATTCCACGATACTTGTTGTGACCGTGGTGCAGCAGGGCTCGGTCGATATCCTGTGGGCGTTGATCCGCACCCTCGGCGCGGGACTTCTGCACAGCCTGTGTACGACCTCGGTCGGCGTGGGTATATCGTTTATCCGTGATCAGAAGAAGATGTTCCTTTGCGGAACCTTTGCGCTGTTATCTCAGGCGATCGTCTATCATTCGGTCTATAACAGCCTGATCCAGTCGGATTACAAGTATCTCGGAGCAGCTATGCCGATGGTGACTTATCTAATCATTGTCATTATTTTGGTAATCGTATATAGAAAAAAAGGTAAGAAAAAGGAGACCGCATAATGAAGCTACTGAAAAGCATCAGAATGATCGTCGCGTTGGTACTGGTATTGACGATGATCGCGCTCGTTCCGCTGAACACAGCGGCGGCGGCAAACAACGGCAAGTATGTTTCCGAGGTCTATGTCGCCTACGGCAAGGACGCGGAGGATGCGAAAAAGACACTCGAGGACAAGGGCTTCACCCCTGTCGACGGCAACCTCAACGAAGGCGGCAAGACCTACGCCATGATTGGCTGCAAGACCACAAACGATATCCGTGACTCCATCACCGACCTTGCGGTAATGAATATGAACGGCGGCTACAGCGTAGAAGATTACAAAACCTTCTTGAAATCAAAGAAAACCCAAATCGCAGAATTTCTGAATGAGTTTACGGCGGTCATCAAGGAATACCGCGCTAACCTCAAAGCGGGCAAAGCCAACGCGACCTTGGTTCACGATCTGCTCAACAACTACACCGAGGACGATACCGGCATGAAGATGGGCGACCTGCTCAACAGTGAAACCTTGCAGGACAGGATCGGTATCAATGAGAGCATCGAGGCGGCGAATCCGGAAAACCTGCCTGATCTCATAACGATCTTGATGCAGGGCAACGCGCAGGTCATCAAGTCGGTTGAAGTCCTGCTTTCTATGGCGGCGGATTCCGCGGATAACACGTGGATAGACCGTTTTTCACAGCTCGATTATGATACTCTGCTCGATCAGGTCAGTAAAGAACGTCCCGACCTCAATACCGAAACAAAACAAAAGCAATACCTTGATAATATATACGGCGACGCCGCGTTTGAGCTCGGTATGGCTGCGAACACACTGCGCGATAAGCTGAACGATTACGCGTCGATGAAGCTGCATATCAAAGAAGCGGACGAGCAAAAGCTTGAAAATAATTTTGGCAATACAAAGGAAGATTATCGTGCTGTTTTACAGACACAGGAGTGGCTTTCGATCGGATCGATTTACGAGAGCTTAAAAAGCTTCGAAGGCGGCAACTACGCGAAGGGCGAGCTGCTCGACTTTTTCCTTGAAGAGAACGACCCCGAGGATGAAGAGATATACTATCCTATGGCGGCAGCTCTTTCGGAAGGTCAAAGATACGGTATGCCGTTCATCGGCTTTGAACAGCTGATCCAGCATGCGTTCGCGACCGAAGAAAGCTGGCAGCAGATCGCTCAGTCCAATCAAACGCAGATATCCTCCCTTAAGGACGTTTCTGTTTACGCTGAGATCGACAGAGAAATATATTCCAACGACGGCTCTGTCGCTGTGACCGATAAGGCGCAAAGAGAGAATACAGCGGGCTCTGTCGGTACAAACGGCAATCAGGAATCTCAGAATGACACCTTCACTGCTATTGTAAAAATCAGCTGTGCCGCGACAGTATTCACTGCCATTTCCGCGGCGGTTGCCGCCGGTGTATCTTACAGCTTAGTGCGAAGCTACGCATACGGCGGTAAAGAGCTGGGATGGTTGCAGGAAAACCTTAACGAGATCTTTAAGCTTGACAAAGCGTCGCTGGACGAGATGGCGGGAATCCCGATGTTCGAGCAAAATGTCTCTCAAATTTACAATGCCCGGTTTGCGATCCAAGCGGCTAAGATTTTGGTGATCGCCACGATTTTCCTCGCTGTTGCGTCGGCTGTATTGACCATCATTGACATGCTCCGTGACAAAAGTGTTGAACAGCTTCCGATCCCGAAATACTTAGTGGATAATTACACCAATGATGACGGCGGCAGCTTTCAGCTCAATTATAAGGCGGTCGAGTGTAATCGTGAGGAATACTTCGGCGAAGATTATACAAAACAAAAGGGCAGCAGCGCCGACCTCCTCGCCGACGAGGGAACCCAGTGGCTGGCACTGTACGCGTCAAAAAATTCAAAAGCAGGTAACAGCAGACCCATCACCCCGCAATTTGCTATACAACAAACAAGCGACGCTCCGACAGGCTTTGATACCAATATCCATCTCTTCGGCGAAAAGGGAGCGGTGAATATCGTCGGAAACGCATTCAAATTATACTCTGCGGCAAGCCATCTTTGGCAGAGCATCACGGGCGATTATTCGGTATATGTTTTCTGTAAGTGCAGCAGTGATGTCAAAACCTATGACGAAGCGTCCGGCAATATGACCGCCTCGTTGATCAACGACGGAATGCTTGCGATCTTCGGCTTCGGAGGATTGGCGATAGGCGCAGTCCTCGGAGCGGTCATCGCTGTAATGATAAATAAAAACAAAAAGAAAAAGGAGACGGCATGATGAAACTACTGAAAAGCATTAAAATGATCGTCGCGCTGGTACTGACGCTGACGATGATCGCGCTCGTTCCGCTGAACACAGCGGCGGCAGCAAACGACGGCAATTATGTGTCCGAGGTCTACGTCGCCTACGGCAAAAACGCGGAAGAAGCGAAAAAGACCCTCTCCGACAAGGGCTTTATCCCTGTTGAGGGTAACCTCAACGACGGCGGCAAGACCTATTCGATGCTCGGTTACAAGACGACCGACGATCCGCAGCAGGCTATCACGAATCTCTCCGTGATGAATATGAACGGCGGCTACAGCG
>JAFSRK010000144.1 GCA_017446165.1 Ruminococcus sp. | reverse complement strand
TTCATCGTTCCGCCGTCGTTCGAGGAGCTACAGGCGCGTCTGAGAGGACGCGGTACAGAAAGCCCCGAGGTGATCGCCGAACGGCTGAAAACAGCTCAGGAGGAGCTGAGCCACCACCATCTGTTTGATTATGTTGTTGTCAATGATGATGTCGACCGTGCCGCAAAAGAGGTACTGTCCATCATTTCCGCTATAAAAAACGAAAAGGAGTAATTGTTATGAAAAGAGCATCTTTAGATGATATGTTATCCGGTAAGGAGAGCCGTTACGCACTCGTGATCGGCGTTGCCAAGCGCGCCCGTGAGATCGCGGATGAATTCAAGGAGGAAGGCGTCATCACTGACGAAAAGCCCGTCCTGCTCGCCATCGACGATTTCAAGAACCATAAGTATAACATTCTGGAAGAAGACTGATTGACCTGTGAGCTATGCTGTCGCACGCGTTGCCGTCGAGAACGCCGTCTATCATTTTGATAAAGAGTTCAGCTACCTCATCCCGCCGACCGTATCACGCGATTTGGCGGGGTGCAGGGTCGTTGTGCCTTTCGGCAGAGGTAACGCGCGCCGTCAGGGGATCGTCATCTCGACCGATACCGTCGAGGATGGCTCAAAGCTCAAGGAGATCGCCGATGTGCTGGATGACGAGCCGGTGCTGAGCGCCGAACAGCTCGGCATGTGCGCGTTTATGAAGGAGCATTACTTCTGCGCGTTCTATGACGCGGTCAAGGCGATGCTCCCCGCCGGGATCAACTACCGCTTGTCGGTGGATTATTCCGTGAATAAGGAGCTGAGCGACCGCTTCTATGACCTTTCGGACGAATGGCGTCGGATCGTTACTATTATTCGTTCAAAGAATAATAAAATCGAGAAAAACACGCTGTTATCCGAACTCGGCTACAGCGATTCCGCTGTACTCGACGAGATGGAAAAGGACGGTATCCTGACAAAGTCCGATTCCGCGCTGCGGCGTATCGGCGATAAAACGGTGAAGATGATCCGACTGTCCGATGACAGCGCGGAGCTGATCGAATCCGTCAAGCTCTCTGCAAAACAGCAGAGCGTAGTCGAATTGTTACAGACCGTCGGCGCGGCATCCGCAAAGGAGATCTGCTACTATACCGGCGTGACTTCCTCCGTGCCGGACACGCTGGTCAGAAAGGGCATTGCCGAATACTTCGACGATGAGGTGTTCCGCGTGCCGCCGTCCTCGAATTATACCAAGAAGGACGTCACCCTGACCGAAGAACAGCAGAGGGCATATGACGAGTTATATGATTTGTATCGCGCTGATACGGCTGAGATATCGCTGCTCTACGGCGTGACGGGATCGGGCAAGACCTCGGTGTTTTTCAAGCTGATGGAACAGGCGGTGGCAGACGGCAAGGATGTCATCGTCATGGTTCCCGAGATCGCGCTCACTCCGCAGCTCCTTGCAGTTTTTAAGGGGCATTTCGGCGACAAGGTCGCGGTTTTTCACAGCGCATTGTCACTCGGCGAGCGGCTGGATGAATATAAACGCGTTCAGCGTGGAATGGCTAAGATAGCGGTCGGCACGCGATCGGCGATCTTCGCACCGTTTCGTAACCTCGGCTTGATCATCATGGACGAGGAACAGGAGCATACCTATAAGAGTGAGGCGAAGCCCCGCTTCAACGCCAAGGATCTCGCAAGGTACCGCGCTTCCTACAACAAAGCGCTGCTGTTGTTATCCTCCGCGACGCCGAGCGTCGAAACATTCTATTATGCTTCGACCGGCGTCTACCATAAGCACACGCTGACAAAGCGCTACGGCAAGGCAACGCTGCCCGAGGTCATCATCGAGGACATGAACGAGGATGTCGCCGTCGGCAACACCGGCAGTTATTCGAGCCTGCTTTTGCAGAGCATCGAGGACAACCTCAACAACGGCAAGCAGTCGATCCTGCTGCTCAACCGCAGAGGCTACAATTCCTTTGTCACCTGCAACAGCTGTAAGGAGCCGCTGACCTGTCCGAATTGCTCGATCTCGCTGACCTACCACAGCGCCAACAATCGCCTGATGTGCCACTACTGCGGCTATTCGGTGCGATATTCATCCGAGTGTCCCACTTGCCACAGCCATAGCCTGAGATTATCGGGTACCGGTACACAGAAGGCGGAGGTGGAGCTTGCCGAGATCTTTCCGCAGGCAAGGATCCTGCGCATGGATACCGACAGCACGATGACCCGCTCGTCGCATGAGAAGAAGCTCGACGCTTTTTCGCGCGGCGACTACGATATCCTCGTCGGAACCCAGATGGTGGCAAAGGGACTGGACTTTCCGAACGTCACCCTGGTTGGCGTTTTGAATGCCGACCGCATGCTGTATATCGACGACTATCGGAGCTATGAGAATACCTTCTCGCTTCTCACACAGGTCGTCGGACGCTCCGGCAGAGGTAAGGATAAGGGCAGGGCGGTGATCCAGACCTTCACCCCCGAAAACCCGATCATTTCCCTTGCGGCACAGCAGAATTACGATGCGTTCTATAACGCGGAGATCGCCCTGAGAAAAGCGATGCTGTATCCGCCGTTCGCGACGATCTGTCTTGTCGGCTTCGTCAGCGAGAACGCGAATAAATCCACCAATGCCGCGAGAGCCTTTCTTGCCGAGATTACCGAACTGCTGAGGACCGACTATCCCGATATCCCGCTTCGGGTGCTGGGACCCGTTCCCGCCTCGGTGTTCAAGGTCAGCAATAAATACCGCTATAAACTGATACTGAAATGCCGCAACGATCGCCGTTTCCGCGAGATGCTCGGCAGGATGCTGATCGCGTTCTCCAAGGAGCGTGCCTACAGCGATGTGACGGTATACGCGGACGTCGATCCGCACGATATATAATTATATAATATTGAATACAACGCAGCTAGGAGTGATACCATGGCGTTAAGAAATATTGTTAAAGAGGGCGACCCGATCCTTTTGAAGAAATGCCGCCCCTATGAGAAGTTTGACAAAAAGCTCTGGGATCTGCTTGATGATCTCGTTGAGACGCTCGCGGATTCCGGAGGCGTAGGACTCGCCGCGCCCCAGGTCGGCGTGATGCGCCGTGCATGTGTGATCGACGTCGGCGACGGTCCTGTCGAGTTCGTCAACCCCGAGATCATCGAGACCGAGGGTGAACAGGAGGTTCAGGAAGGCTGTCTGAGCTGTCCCGACCAGTTCGGCATCATCCGCCGTCCTCAACATGTTAAGGCGAGATATTTTGATCGCAACGGCGAAGAGCATATCATCGAGGGTGACGATCTGTTCGCTCAGGCGATGTGCCACGAATTCGACCACCTCGACGGCATCATCTTCAAGACTAAGGTCATCCGCATGCTGTCTGACGAAGAACTCAGAGAGATGAGAGAAGAAGAATGAAACTGATTTTTATGGGTACGCCGGATTTTGCCGTGCCGTGCCTTGAAAGCCTGATAAACGCCGGACATGAAGTCCTCGGCGTGTTCACCCAGCCCGACAAGCCTGTCGGCAGAAAGCAGATCATGACGCCGCCTGACGTGAAGGTCTGTGCCGTAAAGCACGGACTGACCGTCTATCAGCCGAATTCCATGCGCGACGGCACGGCGATGGAGATCATCCGAGAACTTGATCCCGAGTTGATGGTCGTTGCGGCTTACGGTAAGATCCTGCCGAAGGAGATGCTGGATTTCCCGCGATACGGCTGTATCAACGTCCATGGCTCGCTGTTGCCGAAATACCGCGGCGCGGCGCCGATTCAGTGGTCGGTGATCAACGGCGACGCCGAGACCGGCGTGACCATCATGCAAATGGGCGAGGGCGTCGATACCGGTGATATTCTCCTTCAAAGAGCGATCCCGATCGGCGTCGATGATACCGCTGAATCCATGTTCGAGAAGCTCAGCAACCTCGGCGGTGAAGCTATCGTCGAAGCGCTCGATCTGCTTGAGAGGGGAGAGCTTTTCCCTGAGAAGCAGGACGAGTCCCTTGCGACCCACGCTTCGATGCTGAATAAGGAGATTGCCCTCATCGACTGGAACAAGACCGGTACACAGGTGCATAACCTCGTCCGAGGTCTCTACAGCTGGCCGATCGCCTACACGACCTTAGGCGGAAAGAAGCTCAAGATCATCCGCACCTCCCCCTGTG
>JAFSRK010000017.1 GCA_017446165.1 Ruminococcus sp. | reverse complement strand
TCCGCGTCCGAACATCTGCCGGAACGGGATCTGCGCGGCGCGGGCATACATGAGTCCGGACAAAACATATCCCGTCAGCAGCAGGGCCGTGCCGGAAAACAACAGCAGTTCGAAGTACATCCACCCCGGCGGCGGACCGTTGACCAGACCGTAGTGCAGAGTAAAATGCCGAGCTTCCTGATTCAGGCGGCACACCCAGCCGAGGATTCCCGCGGCGCCAAGCAGGCAGAATCCCCTTGCAAGTGCAAATTTCCATACCCGCGGGATCAGGATGACCGGTGCCAGGATCACGGGCAGTATCGGAATTGCCAGTCCGGGCAGCGGTCCGCCGAAAAACAGGTAAAAAAACGAAAACAGGAGGAATGCACCTGTGAACAGTGCCGTTTTTTTATTTCCGGCCCTTTCCCGGTAAAAATGGAACCATGCAGTCAGCACATACAGCAGCAGGCACGGGATCGGCAGGAAAAAGACCATCTGCCAGGGAAAAGTCCATTTTTCCCACCGGCTGAAATCCATCGGCCCGCCACTGAGCAGGGAAACAACGCGATCCCGATGATTGAGGAGAATCCCTACATCCTCTGTGAAGAGGGACTCGGGATCTCCTTTGAGACCGCCGACATGATCGCGCTCGCACATCACGAGCCGAAGGACTCGCGCGTCCGCGTCAGAGCCGCGCTCGCACATGTGCTGAGTCACAACCGTCTGAACGGTCACACCTGTCTGCCGGCAGAAAAGCTTTTGCCGACTACCGCTCAGATGCTGGAGGTCGATCCCGCCGCGTGCGAAGCGGCGCTTCGAGAGATGATCAACGACAATTCGCTGGTTGAAGATACTCTCGAGGGCAAGGAATTTATTTTTCTGCCATCGCTCTATGACAGCGAGCAATATGTCGCAGCACGTATTAAAATGCTGATGCGATTCCCCGCGATGGTGATCGGCGGTGTTGAGGAAAAGATCAGGCACATCGAAGAACACGATCAAATCGAATACGCCGAGCTGCAAAAGAAAGCAATCGGAGAGGCGCTGACAAAGGGTCTGCTGATCCTGACAGGCGGTCCGGGAACCGGTAAAACCACCACGTTGAACGCGATCATCCGTCTGCTCAGAGAAAGCGGTCAAAAGGTCATGCTGTGCGCGCCTACCGGTAGAGCCGCCCAGCGCATGACAGCCGTCACCGGCGTTGAAGCAAAAACCATCCACCGACTGCTCGAGGTCAGCTATGATATCGATGACAAGCCCGCTTTCAAAAAGAACGAACGCAATTTGCTGAACTGTGACGCGCTGATCATCGACGAGGTCAGCATGGTCGATTCCCAACTTCTCGAATCCGTTATGCGTGCTTTACCTCTTTCCTGCCGTTTGATACTGGTCGGCGACTCGAACCAGCTGCCGTCCGTCGGAGCAGGTAATGTCCTGCATGATCTGATCACATCGGGTGAGATCCCTGTCGTCACGCTCACAGAGATCTTCCGTCAGTCCATGAAGAGTCTGATCGTCATGAACGCACACCGCATCATCAACGGTGAGATGCCCGATCTTTCAAAGCGCGACAATGACTTCTTCTTTATGCATTCGCCGTCATTCGAGGATATCGCCTACACGATCGGCGATCTGTGTAACCGACGGCTGAAAAACACCTACGGCTACAATATGCTCGAAAACATCCAAGTCCTCTCCCCGACTAAGAAAACCATGCTAGGCACCTATGAGCTGAACAACCGACTGCAGGCTCTCGTCAACCCGAATCCTTCCCGCGGAGTCAAGGTCGGCTACTACACGCTCTACGAGGGCGACAAGGTCATGCAAAGCAAAAACAACTATAACATTCTCTGGACAAAAGAGGACGACGAAGTCGGAGAAGGCGTGTTCAACGGCGATATCGGCGTGATGGTCGAGGTGAACACCGCCGCGAAGCTCTACAAGGTTCGCTTTGACGACAAGGTTGCCACCTACGACGCCGACAGCATCTCCGAATTGGAGCTTGCTTATGCCTGTACCGTTCACAAAAGCCAAGGAAATGAATTCGACTGTGTCATCATGCCGATGTTCCGCGGCGCACCCCAGCTGATGTACCGCAATCTTCTCTATACGGCAGTCACCCGTGCAAAGAAGATGCTGATCATCGTCGGCAACGAGCAGGCGCTCAAATATATGGTAGACAACAACCGCAGACAGCTGAGATACAGCGGTCTTAAAACCTTTTTGACCAGAGAATCATGAGTATATTCTACAAAGCACTGTGTCTGGTCTTTCCCGAAAGATGCCCCTACTGCGGCGAGATCGTAGACAGTGAGTCTATCGCATGCGCCGATTGTCAAAAGAAAATCGACAAATACAGGCAGCCGATCATCCGCGGCACACACGGCTATCGTTGTGTATCCTCATTCTTTTACGGCAACCGCGTCCGCAGGATGATCCTGCGGATCAAATATCGCGACAGGATCCAGTTTCTCAGTCAGGTCGCGAAGATCATGACAAAGGATATCAAAGCGGTATATCCCGATGATGAGTTTGATTATGTAACAAGCGTTCCGATGCACAAAAAAGATTTTGAGCATCGCGGATATAATCAGGCGCAATTATTGGCAATCGAGATTGCAAAGCTGTTGAATACTCCGTACGAGGAAACTCTCGTCAAAGTCAAGCGCACCAAAAAGCAGCACAAGCTCAGCTACAAGGAACGTAAAACAAACCTGAAAGGTTCGTTCAAATGCATCGACAAAGAACAGATATCAGGAAAAAACATCCTGATCATAGATGACATCGTTACCAGCGGCGAGACGCTCGGAGAATGCTGCAAGGTGCTGAGCAGATCAAAGCCTCGCCTTGTCTGCTGTGCGACGATCGCGACCGCACATCATGCAGTAAACAAAAGAGCCATAATATAGCTCTTGAAATGTTGGATCATCAAAGGTATAATGAAATCACATAAACAGAAACCACTATCACAAGGAGAACAGATATGGATATAGCGCTGGATTTAGGCACCGCGAACTCGCGCGTGCGGATCTCACCCGAAGAAAACGCCATCGACGAACCGTCGGTGATCGCATATGATACCGAGGATATCGAGATTCTGGCATACGGCAAGGACGCCTACCAGATGCTCGGCAGGACTTCGGCAAAAATCAACGTCGTCTTCCCGCTTGAGGGCGGCGTCATCGCTCAGTCGGGTCTGGTCGAGGAGCTTGTCAACATCTTTTTGCACGAGGTATGCACAAGCCGCGTCGTCATGCCCCGCGTCGTCGCCTGTATCCCCGGAGAGATCACCGAAGTCGAAAAGCGAGCCGTCGTCGGCGCAATCTCAAGCTTCGGCGTTCGACGTGTTCTGCTGATTGAAGCTACCAAGGCGGCGGCTTTCGGCACCGGGCTGGACATCATGAGTCCCCACGGCGTAATGGTAGCCGACCTGGGTGCAGGTACCATCGACATCGCTGTTATGAGCCTCGGCGGGATCTCGGTCACCAAGACGATCAAGACCGCCGGCAACGCGATGGATGACGAGATCATCAAATACATTCGCCGACAACATGGGCTGATCATCGGAAAAGCAATGGCAAAAGCCTGTAAGGAAGCAATCGCTTGCGTCATCAAGCCCGACGCAGAGCGCACCTTCCGCGTCAAAGGGCGCGATTCCCTGCGGGGACTTCCGAGAGCGGTTGAGGTCACCTCAACCGAGATCATGCAGGCGATTGCGGACATCGGCGTGAACATCATCAATACCATCGTCGACGTCCTCGAGGACACGCCTCCTGAGCTTCTCGCGGATATCCACAGCGACGGCATCACCCTGACGGGCGGACTGAGTCAGCTCTACGGATTCAGAGAACTGCTCGAAAAGGAAACCGGCATCCGCGTCAGAGTCGCTGATGATCCTCAGGACTGTGTTGTCAAGGGCTGCTTCCGCGCTACCAAATACATAGAAGAAGCCGAGGCACAGAAATCGAGCCTCAACCCGCTGATGACGGTCTATTAACGAAAAAAGCCCGCTGTATGAATGCCATACAGCGGGTTATTTTATCTTTCGTTCTTTCTTCTCTGGAAGTTATAAGCCAATTTCAATAAAAATTTTTCTGATACAAAGTGTTTAAAGAATAAGCCGGTTTTCAACAGCGCAGACGGTACGATGATCAGCTTGCCGTCCAGAGCTTTGTCGACAGCAATCCTCGCACAGTCTTCGGAAGAAATGCCTTTGATAGCAAATCTCACCTTTGCTACCTTATTGAACTCAGTGTTGACCGGTCCCGGACACAGCGCCGACACCGTGACATGACTGCCCTTGCGACGCAGTTCCTCGTAGATCGCTTCGGTCAAGCGCAGGACATAGTTCTTGGTTGCATAGTAGGTGGACAAAAGCGGTCCGGGCATGAAGCCTGCCGAGGACGCGACATTGAGGATCACGCCGCTGTCACGCTTGATAAAATCGCGCAGGAACAGCTTTGTGAGGATATGGAGTGCGCGGATATTGACGTCGATCATATTCAGCTCGGTGTCGAGATCGGTCAACGAAAATTCACCCGCCAAGCCAAAGCCGGCATTATTGATCAGCATATCAACACCGTCAGCTTTGGTCATCTCATACAGCTCGCGACAGCAATCAGCGTTGCCGACATCGGTCACGATGACACGAACATTCACACGCTTCAATTCATCTCTGAGTTCATTCAGGCGATCTTCTCGGCGAGCGACAAGGATCAGATCCCAGCCCTTGCCCGCAAGATACCGCGCCATATCTCGTCCGATACCGGACGATGCACCGGTGATCAATGCTTTCATCATTCCACCTCAAACAGGTTATTGATTTCTTTCTTTGCTTTATCCATGATACCGTCCACATCTGCGCCGAAGATATCCAAGCCCTCTGCCTTAATGTAAGCAAAGTCATGCACTCCAAAAAAGCCCTCGAATACCATCTTGATATAGCCGTAAGCAAATTCATCGGAGAAGATCTTACCACCCGACGTCGTGACAAAATACAGCTTCTCAGCGCGGCACAGAGAGATCGGTACACCCTCGGGAGAATAATCAAAGGTGATACCGACGTTGCAAAGAGATTCAATATAGGCTTTCAAAGCCGCCGGAAAAGACAGATCCCAGTAAGGCGCGGCAATCACTATGATGTTTGCCTCTTTGAGCTGCTTCGCGTTATCAAAGATCGGATGATCGAAGTCGCCCTGCTCTCCCCAATTGGTTCTTTGCGCCAGCGTGTCGGCATAGAGCGGCTCGACTGTTGATCTGTTGAGCCTAACTTCCGCGATCTCTCCGTCAAGCTTTGAGAGGAGATGATCCGCAAGGCGCTTAGTTCTCGATTCTTCACGCATACAGGCGTTGACAAACAGTATCTTCTTCATATCATCTGACAAAGTTGGTGTAAATGCGTTCTTCGCGTTCGGGCAGTCCGTACTGCTCCTTGCCGAGCGCGATGCTCTTCATGAGGAAGCTCATGTTGCGTGCGAGATAGCGCATCATCTGCATACCCTCGGGATCCTCGTTGACCTCTCCCTTGCCGCCGCCGTGAACGCCGTTCCAGTAGTAACCGGAGGCAACGGGCATACCACTAATGGTGAAATATTTGTTCAGCTCGTCGAAGGTCGCGGTGAGACCGCCTCTGCGAGCTACGGCTACTGCCGCGCCGACCTTCATCGTCTTGTCACAGTGACAGCTGTAGAACAGTCGGTCGAGAAACGAGATCAGCGAACCGTTTGCGGACGCATAATAGACCGGTGTACCGACGACCAAGCCGTCTGCTTCGACAAGCTTCCCTGCAGCCTCGTTGACTAAATCGTCGAACACACAGGAGCCTTTTTTTGCACATGTACCGCAAGCGATACAACCGCGGATGTTGTTTGTACCGATATCGATGCGCTCGACCTCGATACCCTCTTCGGCAAAGATCTTCGCCATTTCATCGAGTGAGGTCGCCGTGTTTCCGTCCTTACGCGGAGAACCGTTGATCATTAATACCTTCATAGTTTTCACCTCTGTTTCGTAATTAATTCTATTATAAGCCCCAAGAAAATTATGTCAACATTTTTTGTGACGGTATTTACAAACTCTGATTCTTCCCATATAATAACCTCAGGAGTTGAGATTATGGAAAAGCTGAAAGAAAGATTTCTGGAATATCTGCCGGATCTCGGCGGCGCATTGATTATTCTGGTCGTCGGTATCCTCATAGTATTCGTGATCAGAAAGATTATGAAGAAAGCTATGGGTAAGTCTAAGATCGATCCTTCCCTCGCGGGATTTCTGATAAAGCTCATAAGCCTTATCGGTTATGTGCTGGTCATCATCGCCGTGCTCACAAAGATGGAGGTCAACACCACCGGTCTGATCGCGGTGTTCTCGGCAGCGATGGCAGGAGTCGCTATCGCTCTCAAGGATCACCTTGCAGATATCGCGAGCGGAATTGTCATTCTGTTCACGCGCCCCTTTGTTACCGGTGATTTCATCGAATTCGGCAGTCATAAGGGCTTTGTCGAAAAGATCGACATCATGCACACAAAGGTGCGTACCTACAGCGACACCGAGGTGATCGTTCCGAATTCAAAGATCACCACCACTGAGGTCAACAACTATTCGTCGAGTCCCGAGATCCGCGTCGAGCTAAGCGTTCCCATCAGCTACGCCGCCGATATCGACAAGACAAAAGAAGTGCTGATGAATACAGCAAAAAGCACCAAGATGATTCTGACAGATGAAAAGTATACGCCGCAGATTCGACTCGAGAAGTACGATGAGAGTTCGCTGGATTTCAGAGTAAGATGCTGGTGCGATTTCAAGGATTATTGGCAGGTATATTATCAGCTGACAGAGAACATCAAGAAGTCGCTGGATGAAAACAACATCCCTATCCCCTACAATCAGTTGGATGTACATATCGTTGAAAACAAATCATAAGAAAAAGGTTGCTGAGAAGCAACCTTTTTTATATGCAATTTTTGCCGCGTTGATTACACATCCGTTCAGATATTACGCGCACAGCGCGGGGATTCATAGAGCTTTTCATGAACAAAGTAATTGTAGGAGCGACAGCCTCCCGCACAGTATATACCAAACTCACAAGTTGCGCATTTGCCCGAAAGCATGCTTTTTTCAAAACGCCGGTTATAGGCAAATCCGTCGGGATTCTCCCATATCTCTTGAAGCGATCGATCACGAATATTGCCTTCGATGAACCTCTCGTCATACATCGACTCACATCCGCGAACATTGCCGACGCTGTCAATTCCGATGACAGATAAGCCAGCACCGCAGCCGGAAAACGTGCGAATCCCTCTGCTATCGCCGCGAATTAGATGTTCATCGGGCGTGTAGTAGCCGATATTGTCGGCGATACCGATCGGAAAGGGCGATGCAGCGCGATGACTCGTAACGAAGTCGATGACCTTATGGGAATCAAAGCGGTAGTCAACGCCCATCACGGCAGCGTTCCCCATTGGCGAGCAAGCCTGTAACTGCCAGGCGGAGATCGGATAGCGAACGATCTCTTGATACAATTCGTCAAGCGTTTCGACATTCTCGGCATTGAGGGTGGTGATTATCGTCGTGGTGATCCCAGCCGCAGTCAGTATTCCAATGGCTTTGATCGCGCGGTCATAGCTGCCCTCGCGGCGATACTTGTCATGTACGCGTTCGATGCCGTCGAGCGATACTGCGACAGATTCGATGTTGACTTCCTTGAGATCACGGATCAGATCATCGGTAAAAAGAAATCCGTTTGTGATGATTGTCACGCGGAGACCCTTTGTATTCAAAGCGCCTGCGATCATTTTCCAGTCACGGCGCATGAACACCTCGCCGCCGATCAGGTTTACACGGCGGCATTTCAGCGCAGAAAGCTGGTCGACCAGATCAAGACATTCCCCGGTAGTCAGTTCGTCGGGGCGTGCATGACCTGCCTTTGAACCACAGTAACGGCAATTGAAGCAGCACGCGAGGGTAATCTCCCACACAACGGAGTCAAGATGATAGGGACAATTACTCATCGATATCCACCGGCGGTCCCGCGTAAACATCCAGTACCTCTTCCCTATCATCAGCAAAATTTTGAGGATAAGGTTTCTTCTCAGTCAGCGGATGACCGCATGAACTGCAAAACTTTGCTTCTTTCGGCATCATCGCGCCGCACTCTGTGCAGAATTGATGAGGCTTTGAAGCCAAGTCCACTTGTTGACCGGGCATTTTCACATCCCAATTGTTCATCACTTCGGGGCCGGCATATACAGCCATGAATTGAGCGTCAAAATGTTTCATAAGTGCCTCCGTTTAGCAGAATACGGTTTCTCCGCATTGAAGAGACCGTATTGACATGATAGATTATTTCTTATCGGGAGTCTCTACACGAACAGGACCCTCTTCGGGAGTCTGTCTGTCGAGAGCTTCTTTTGTCGGGATATACGGACCGACGTTCGCGGGCTTGCGCTCGCCGCAGCCGCAGGTGCCGACATAGTTCTGATTGATCTTGCCGCAGTTCGGGCATTTCCACTCGTTCTCACCGGGGAGCTTCTCGGGCTCGGCAGGCTTCTCTGCCTTCTTCGCCTTCTTTTCCTCCTTCGGCGCTTCTTCAATCACAGGGAGAGCTTCTTCCTTCTTCGGAACGAGATCGGGATGTACCTCTGCCCAGTTGAACAGCTTATCGTTGGGCTTTGAAGCGCCGCAGCCGCAGGTACCGACATAGTTCTGATTGATCTTGCCGCAGTTCGGGCATTTCCATTCATATGCCTCCGGCTCGCGCTCGGGAATCTCAGGCTTCTTGGGCTTCTCCTCTTCCTTCGGCTCTTCCGCGATCACGGGAATCTCTTCCTCTTTCTTGGGAACGAGGTCGGGGTGTACCTCTGCCCAGTTGAACAACTTATCGTTGGGCTTCGGAGCGCCGCAGCCGCAGGTGCCGACATAGTTCTGGTTGATCTTGCCGCAGTTCGGACACTTCCACTCATATTCCTCAGGCTCACGCTCGGGGATCTCGGGCTTCTTGGGCTTCTCCTCTTCCTTCGGCTCTTCCGCGATCACGGGAACCTCTTCCTCTTTCTTAGGAACGAGGTCGGGATGTACTTCTGCCCAGTTGAAAAGCTTGTCGTTGGGCTTCGGAGCGCCGCAGCCGCAGGTGCCGACATAGTTCTGGTTGATCTTGCCGCAGCTCGGACACTTCCACTCGTGATCCTCAGGCTCACGCTCGGGTTCGGGCTCACGCTCTTTGATGACAGCAGGCGCTACCTCAGCGACCTTAGTCTTGAAGAAGGACTTGCGCTCTTCTTTGACCTTGACAAAGCTGAAAGCAGCCTCATCCATCGCAGTCAGCGTCAGCTTATCGCCGATCATCGCACAGTGATAGAGGTTCATGCCCTGCTCACCGGACTCAAACTTCATCATGCCGTTCTCATAGACCTGATAGAAGTAGAACATACCTTCTTTGCCCAGCAAATCAGCGGGAACCAGACAGGATCCGTCCTTATAGAATTGGATAACCGCAGGATCCTCGGAATCCACAGCGGATACCGCGACCCATTTTCCGACAAACATATTATTGTCAGCCATACAGAATACTCCCTTTCAATCGTGACATATTATCACTTTATACAAGTTATTATAGTATATTCACTTATTTTCTGTCAATCTTTTTCATAAGTTTTGATGAAATTTTTCTAGTATACAGCAAAATATCGAGAATTTGACGTTAAATCATTGAAGTGACACCCTTTTCATGATAAAATACGGTCATCAATCAAAAAAGGATGATCAAAATGAAAATCGTATTGACCGACGCTCAGACTGTTGTGGATCAATATGTCAGCGCGGATGCACTCGGAGTGTTCGGCGAAGTAGTTCAGCACGGACTGCTTGATTATGACGAGGTTGCCGAAGCTATCAGGGACGCCGACATGGTCATCTGCAACAAAACTCTGATGAACGCAGAAACCATGCAATACGCCGAAAAGCTCAGATATATTGGTCTATTCGCCACAGGTTACAATAACATTGATATCGGATACTGCAGAGAACACGGGATCACGGTATGCAACGCAGGCTCATACTCAACCGACGCTGTTGCTCAGCAGACCTTTGCGCTGATCCTTGAGCATTACAATAAAGTTGCACAGTACAATCAATATGTGCAGGACGGCAAATGGAAACGCAGTCCCACCTTTTCCCCGTTCGTCTATCCGCTGAACGAGTTATCGGGCAAAACGCTTGGTATAATCGGTCTTGGTACGATCGGACAGGCGGTCGCAAAGATCGCGCTTGCATTCAACATGCATGTCATCGCCTACAACCGTAGTCATCGGGACGTTGACGGAGTTCAGCAAGTCGGATTTGAAGAACTGTTGCAGCGTGCAGATATCGTTACGGTGCATTGTCCGCTGAACAAGGATTCCGTGGACATGTTCGATAAAGATACGTTTGCTAAGATGAAGCAAGGCGCTTTGTTCGTCAACACTGCGCGCGGGGGCGTGATGGTTGAGGAGGACTTGCGCGATGCTCTCAACAGCGGTCATCTCGGCGGCGCATGTATTGACGTTCTCCATGTGGAGCCGATGGAGGAAAACTGTGTTCTGATGGGCGCTGATAACTGTATCATCACGCCGCATATCGCCTGGGCGCCGCTGGAAACCAGACTCAGGCTGATGAAGATCGTCGAGGATAACATCCGCAATTATCTGAACGGCACACCGACCAATGTTGTCAGTTGAATCATTAATGTATATGCAAAAGGGATTCTGTCTTATCGACAGAATCCCTTTTTGGCAGGAGTTTTATATGAATACGTCGTTATCCCTGAGTGACGTTGAGGTTCTCGTCAACGTTAATGGTCAGCTGTACGGGTACCTGAACGTTGTCGGCAGTGTTGTAGTATACGGTGATGTGAGATACACCTGCCTGAGTACCGTAGAAAGTGAAGTCATACTGCTGCTTTGCAAAGTTGTAGTTGCACGCGATTACGAAGTTGACATTGTCGGTCTTGAAGTTCCAGTCAAAGCCGTAGGATGTGGCTCCGTTAGCATAGAAGTGAGCAGGATTGCCTGTCTTTTCGGGTGCGAGGCGCTTGGTATCCATGTAGATGCGCTCGCCGTCGACACGAATGACGTTGCTCTCCTGAGTCATCTCAAGATTGTGACCGGGATATGCGCGCTTTGCGACCGCCATAGCGGGAGTGTCAGTCGCTGCAGGAGTCTCGGTTGCCGCAGGAGCAGTACCGGGAGTAACGGTTCCCTGAGTGGGAGCAGGTGCGGGAGCTTCGGTCTTTGCATCGGTGGGAGCAGTCGTATCCTTGACGGGAGCCTGAGAGGCTGTCTGAGCCTTGTTCTCGGTAGGAGCGTTGCCGTTGAGGGCGCCGTTATTGTTTACGGTTGCGACTGTTGCGGCAGGCTTGGCTGCTTTGTTATTGTTGGTGAAGAAGAACGCGAATGCTCCGACGGAGATCGCGGCGACCAGCGTCAGCGCGACAGTAGCGATCACCAGCCCTGCGCGGGATTTTTTCTTCGGAGGCTGAGGAGCGGGTGTCCGGGTGACTGCTGCGTTGCCGTCAACGAAGTAAGCCTTATCCGGAGTGTAATCATAGTTATCTTCAATATAGTGAGCTGCGCGGGTCCTTGTGTTCACGTTGTCCTTGTTGTAGTTCTTGTTCATCATCATTGTCATATCCTCCTGTGTTCTGTAGATTTGTTGTGTCTCGGTTTTTGTTTGTTTTCCCTTGACTGTGGCTACAGTATAACAGAGAGACTATGACAAGAAAGGGACAAAAAACTGTCTTTTTCAAACTTTTTCAGAGATTTTAAAAAAAGTTTGAAATCTCAATTCACAAAAAAACAGCGCGGGATGCTCGAGGCATCTCACGCTGTATCATAATATAAATACTGTATTATTGACTCCAAGGCAAGCGGACATTGGGAAGTTCGAGCTTCAATACATCCTGCAGGTCGTATTTGATACCATTCTCCTCTAATTCCGCTAAAAACGCATTGACGATGATCGGAGAGGAAAAGCTCTGTAAAAAATCGATTGTGAATCTGCCGCCTACTGCGGATATCTCAATCAACAAAGCAACGCCGGGCCCGCTGGTCCAAAGGCGAAAATCGCGGATATAATCCTCTGAATCCGTGAAGCCCGCCTTGCCTACATAGCTGACGGTAGCTGTTACCGCACGCTCCGCCATGCTCCCGATCATATTTGCGATGCCCAAGCGCTCAAGGTCGGTCGCTTTTGACAACAGCATCTGATTTATGCCTTTTTGAGAGGCGACGCCGGCTAAAGCTGCCTCTTCCCTCGTTTGTGCAAAAACCATTCCGCGGTATGCGGTAGCCTGGCGGTCGAGCGGCCAATCCTTCAATTCATCCTTATACTCTAAAAATGCACCGCCGACCAAGCTCTGGTGCGCCAAGGGTGTACCTAACGCTTTACGCAAATTGACCGTCATCGTAACACGGATTACATCTTCTCTGTCGGGGAACAGCTTGGCTAGGGCTCTGCTGAGCAGAAGTGAGATCATTGTCGCCGGACTACCGTCGTTCGCGATATTGAAGCGCATAAATTCCTTTTCGTCAACTGCAATACTGTAAACAGTAGACTCTGTGTCTTGTTCAAGATGAGCGGCAGTACGCAGGTTGAGCGCTGTCGGCATATCAGTGCGCGGCGGCGTCGGCAGATCGGTCGCCTTCAGTACCGGATCATCCCATTCTTCGGCTGTGATCTCGTCGCCCGCAAGGCGTACGCCGGCATCCGATATCGTCACATGATAACGCTTTGAGCAGTAATAATGCAAAAATGTCCGAACGATCTCATATGCGCCCGTACCGTCGGTCATCGCGTGTGAAACATCCATGATGATCCAGTTATCCTGCCATGAAAATGAAATCAGATGATAATTGGACGCATCGGAATTCAGTTCAACTCCGCTGAGTGAATTCGTGATGACAACCGGTCTGTGATTGTCAATGAATTCCAGTCGGTTCCCTTCTCGGATCTTCATTTCAACACAAAAGTACGGATAACGCTTCATTGTCACGTCGACAGCATGCCGAATACAATCGGGATCAATCAAATCTCTCATGCGAATTCTTATTCTGATGACTGTCGGATGCTCTCTGTTGGAGGAATACATCGATCTGTATTCTGAGAATAGTAGTTGATTCATCTTTGTCACCTCATTCGTATGAATCCAAAGTGCTTTAGCTTACAAAAAGTCTTGATAATTGCTGAATAAAAAAAGGTTACTAAAAAACCATTCCGTTCCGTCAATTATTGCAACAATTACTTTATCGGGATAGTTATCGCCCCAATACGCTCCGTATCCCGGTAGATAGAAATTTACAGAACGTACAAGTGTATGAAAAGGAATTTGCCCGAAAGCAAATGAATTGCTACACTGAGGAGAAGCGCAAGGAGTTGTCGACGTAAGAAAAAACTACGGCATAGTATAAAGCCGTGCCGTAGCAAAATACATAAGATTTTACAAGAGCCGCCCCTTAGGGTGTAACTTCCTTATGAAGTACACCCTAAGGGGTGGCTTTTAATTTGGAGCAGATGATGGGAATCGAACCCACACGGTCAGCTTGGAAGGCTGAAGTTCTACCACTAAACTACATCTGCATATCGGGATGTGCTTTAACAATCTGGATTATAGCACATTCCCGTCGGTTTGTCAAATCAATTCTCGCTGTTGTCGAATCTCAGGATCTGCTGGTTGTCAATATCGATCTCGGGGATGATGATCGGCTGGATGCCGCAGTTGGCAGTCACGGTCGTGATCAGCGCCTTTGTATAAGGAAACAGCGCCTTGAAGGTTTCGGTGTGGATGATCTCTTTCTTTTCATCGGGATTGAAAGCAAAGATACCGACAACGACCACACGGATCTTAAAATTGTCGGGATCATCCTTGTCGTGTACCTCAAGGTCAAACTCAGCCTTCGCGATATTTCTGTCCTTGGCATACTGGACATTATAGCTGAACTTATTGCCCAGAGAGATCTTGACGCCGTTTTCCTTCTTATTCACAAAGTCGATCATATCGACCTTATAGCCTTGCAAATTGACGATCTTAGACACGTTTAAAACTTCCTTTCTGTGATCAACATATTACTATTATATATCAAAACACACAATAAATCAAGAAATACAGTGGTTGATCAGCTCTTCGCTTTACTCTTTGTCACCTTACGCAGCAAAAGCATCGCACCGATCAGCAGCACAGCGCCTACACCCAAGCCGATCCACGGCATATTGGTAAAGCCAATGATCAGATAGCCGATCGCACAGACGATTGCCGTCAGAGTGGCGTATGGAATCTGGGTCTCCACATGGCGAATATGCTGACACTGCGCGCCGGTCGAAGCGAGGACCGTGGTATCAGAGATCGGTGAACAGTGATCGCCGTATACGGAACCTGCCAGCGTCGCACCCAACGTCGGGACCAACAGCTCACCGCCGGCAGCGGATGAACAGATCATCGTCACGATAGGAATCAACAGACCGAACGTACCCCAAGAGGTACCCATTGAGAATGACATCAGCGCCGCGATCACGAATACAACAAACGGCAACAGCTGCAGCGGAACGTGTGACGACGCAATAAATCCTGAGATGAACTCGCCCGTACCGATCAGCTCACGACAAACGCCGCCGAGCGTCCATGACAGAATCAGGATCAGCATCGGCGGTACAATACTGCCGACGCCGCTGACAATATTTCCCACGAACGCCTTGGGCTTCATGATCTTGCGCGGAATATAAAGGAGGAATGCGGCGATGAGTCCCGCAAAAGCGCCGAGCGATAATCCTGCGGTGGGATTCGCACCGATTGCCTCGGAGAACGGTACGCCCTCAAAGAATCCGCCGACATAAGCCATTCCGAGAATCGCACAGACGATCAGAACGAGAATCGGCAGCACCAGATCGATCACACGACCCTTGCCTTTGCCCTCTTCCGGAGCGTCCTCTTCTTCGGTCATCGCATCGCCGTTACCCTCGGCAAGCGCCTTTTCCTCAGCCTTTCTCATCTTGCCGAAATCAAGTCCGGTAACGCATATAAATACGACCATCAGGATCGTGAGCAGCGCATAGAGGTTGTAAGGGATCGTCGATAGGAACGTGTTGAAGCCGTCCTTATCGCTGACCTCAGAAGCAACTGCAACCGCCCATGAAGATACCGGAGCGATGATGCAGATCGGTGCGGCAGTCGCGTCGATGATATAAGCGAGCTTTTCTCGCGAAATGCGCTGTCTGTCATAGACAGGACGCATGACCGTGCCGATCGTCAGGCAGTTGAAGCCGTCGTCGATGAAGATCAGCACGCCGAGCAGGGCGGTAGTCAGCAGGGTCGTTCTCTTACTTTTCAGCTTCTTCCCTGCCCATCTGCCGTATGCCGATGTTCCTCCTGATTTTCCGACCAGAGAGATCACAGCCCACAACAGCGCCAAGAAGATGATCATATAGGAGTTTTCGGCGATCTTCTGCGCCATCATATCAAAGATGCGCGAAAACACCGCCATAAAAGGCTCCTGTGCCGAGACGACATAGATCACCATGCCGGTCACAACACCGGCAAACAGTGACGAATACACCTCTTTTGTCAGCAGGGCAAGTACGATCGCGATCAACGGCGGAAGTATCGACACCCAACCTGTTTCTATCATTACAGTTCCTCCTTATAGGATAATATCAAATGCATTTCCACATTCTTGTTTCGTGTTCGGGAGCCGGCTGAAAGCCAAAGCTCCGGTATAAGCCGTCAGCCGTGCTGTCACAGCACAGATAATCCGCACCGAATACCTCAGCATCCGCTTCGATCAGCTCCAGCAGCGCGGTTGCAAGTCGCCTGTGACGAAACGTTGGCAAGGTAAATGCACCGCTGATATGGACGACCCTGCCGCGCGGCGAATCCTCGCAAGGAAACACGGTACAGAATGTAGCGGTCATCACGCAGACGAGCCTGCCGTCAGCAAATGCACCATAGGTCTGCACGCGTTCGTTCACAGGCTCTTTGCCGCGGCAATAAACCTTTGCGATATCTTCGGTCAGCACATACGGAAAGCCATCCTCTTTTGAAAGAGCGACCAGATCACCTATTCTGTTTTCATTCAGTCTCTCGAATTTCATATTCATCATGATATGTGACGTTTCAGCGGTTCAAAGCGTTAATATGTGAATTGATATTATTCTAACACTATCCGGGATAATTTGCAATAACCGATTTTGCACAATCTCATTTCGCTGATTCTTTTAACCTGATTATTGACATAATCGGAAAATATGGTATACTATTACTTGTTCGTTGGGAAGTAGCCAAGCGGTAAGGCAACGGACTTTGACTCCGTCATTCGTGGGTTCGAACCCCGCCTTCCCAGCCAAAGCGAAAATCCTGTCGCATCAGCGACGGGATTTTGTTTTATACTAATTTCAATTAAAACGCTTAAACAAGATATTTGCGGAAAATTTCGCAGAGCAAGGCGGAGATCGCAGGCAGGCTGGCGCCTGTCAAGATCGACAACGCAGCTATGCGGAATTTAACGCAATAGATGTTATAGGGTTTTATTTGAAATTAGTATTA
>JAFSRK010000143.1 GCA_017446165.1 Ruminococcus sp. | reverse complement strand
GCACACCAGCGCCTGCCACTTCTGTTCGGGATGCCTGATGCCCGCCTTGCGCGCCGCCGTGAGCGGATCGCCGCCGACAGCCATCAGCCGACAGAATTCTTTTTCTTTTGTCTTCATGAAACTCTCCTTTCACCGGTCTCAACCATAGCCCTCAAAAGAAAAAAGTTGCATAAACCTATGCAACTTCGGAAAAAATAATTAAGATTTTAGGATTATTCAGAAATATTCCACTTTTGGAGGGGTTTCTATCTTTACTGCATCCTATGAGGACAACAAAAGCCTGCTTGTCCGACTCCTGCGTTCGGACGAGTGCTTTGACATCATCGAACGCAATATTATTCTTTCAAAGAAAAAAGCTGTCATTTTCTATGTCAACGGCCTGGTCAAGGACGACATCATGGAGAAGCTGATGGAGTTCTTCTATACCCAGACCGAACCATCGTTTCTCAAAGACGCCCATACCTTCGCCGAAAACTGCGTCCCCTATGTCGAGATCAGCGTGATCAACAACCCCGACGACGTGATCAAGAACGTCCTCTCGGGCATCCCGTGCCTGATGGTGGAGGGCTTCACGGAGTGCCTTGCCTTCGACATGCGCACCTATCCCCAGCGCGGCACCTCCGAGCCGGAGGACGATAAGGTCCTGCGCGGATCCAAGGACGGCTTCGTCGAGACGGTCATCTTCAACTCCGCTTTGATCCGCCGCCGCATCCGCGACACCAACTTCATCACCAAGGCGATGACCGTCGGCAGAGAGAGTAAGACCGACATCATCGTCTGCTACATGGACAACCGCGTCGACCACAGCCTGCTTCACAAGCTGATCGACCGCATCAAGGGGCTTCAGATCGACAGCCTGTCCATGAATCAGCAAAGCCTGATCGAAGCGATGTATCAAAGCAAGTGGCTCAATCCGTTTCCGAAGGTCAAGTACACCGAGCGGCCCGACGTTGCCGCAGCGGTATGCCTCAAGGGCAACATCGTCATTCTCGTCGATAACTCCCCTTCGGCGCTGCTGATCCCGACCTCGATCTTCGACGTTCTCGAGGAGGCGGACGACTACTATTTCCCGCCGATCACCGGCACCTATATCCGCATCGCGCGGTATCTGATCACCATCAGCTCGGTGCTGCTCACGCCGATCTGGCTTCTGTGTCTGCAGAATCCCGACTATGTCCCCGAGGTGTTCCGGTTTGTCTTACAGACCGAGCCGATCCATATACCGATCTTCTGGCAGCTGATCATCATCGAGATCGGCATCGACGGTCTGCGGCTTGCGGCGCTTCATACGCCGTCGAGCCTGACCTCGGCGCTCGGCATCATCGGAGCGATCGCGTTCTCACAGTTCGCCATCGACGCGGGATGGTTCACCACCGCCTCAACCCTGTACATGGCGTTCGTCACGATCGCCAACTACAGTCAGCCGAATTACGAGCTGGGCTATTCGCTGAAATATATCCGCGTACTGCTGCTGACCCTGACCTACGCGCTGAACCTCATCGGCTTCATCGCGGGGCTGGTCATCATCTTCATCCTGTTGCTGACCAACAAGACCATCTCCGGGAAAAGCTACCTCTATCCCCTGATCCCCTTCAAGCCGAAGGAGCTGGTCAAGAAGCTCACCCGCATCCGCATGAACCAATGAATGAGGCTCCCTTTGGTAATGGTGAGATTCTGTCCAAAACTTGTTTTGGGTTACAGAATCCATACAGAGGGGAGCCGACTCCGGCTGAGGAATCCGCCCCTACGTCATCATTACAGCGTCGGTTCAATCCGTAGGGGACGATGCCTACATCGTCCCGTGGATGACGGACGTTGAGGATAGGT
>JAFSRK010000142.1 GCA_017446165.1 Ruminococcus sp. | reverse complement strand
GCGAAAGGCTTTGCTCTCGCGACAGGTAAACCGCTGATCCCGGTACATCACCTGAGATCGCATATCGCGTCTTATTATATTTCTAATACAGAATTAAAACCGCCGTTCTTATGCTTGGTCGTTTCCGGCGGTCACAGCCATATCGTAGAGGTGCGCGACTATACCGACATGAAGGTTATCGGGCGTACCCGCGACGATGCGGCAGGTGAAGCCTTTGACAAAGCCGCCCGCGCGATGGGTATCCCGTATCCCGGCGGCGTGGAGCTGGACAAGATCGCCGAATCCGGCGACGAGAACGCCTTTCCGATGCCGCGTCCGCGAGTCGACGGCTCGCCCTATGATTTCTCGTTCTCGGGACTCAAGACCGCTGTTATCAATCTAATCCATAATAAGCAGCAGAAGGGCGAAGAAGTCAACGTCTCCGACGTTTGTGCATCGTACCGCAGAGCGGTGGTCAATTGCCTTGCCGACAACTTTTTGCTTGCGGCTGAGGATCTTGGGTATACTAAGCTTGTGATAGCAGGCGGCGTATCGGCAAATTCACTTCTCAGGCGTGAGCTGAGCAAACGCTGTGAGGGCAAATATCAGCTCTTTATGCCTGAAAAGTACCTTTGCGGCGATAACGGCGCGATGGTCGGCGCTCAGGCTTACTATGAGTACCTCGCGGGACACATCGCGAAGACCGACCTCAATGCCGTCGCCACCCTTCCTATCAGCGAAAATCTGTTTTAAAGAGGTTCTCTGAATGCCCCGATTATTGAAAACAACTGCCCTGATGCTCGCGCTGTTGATGATGGCGGTAGCCCTGACCTCGTGCGATACGGTTCGCGAAGCTGTGCTGCATCTGACCTCGGCGACCGAACGACCGCGCGGGATCCCCGAGGATAACAACTCCGAATATGTCGACCTGTCCGCGACGGATTATACCTACTCGCCGTACTACACGCCGATCAGACCGCGCCACTCTTATCAACTGCTCACAGAAGGTCAGCGAAAACTCTATGACGAGCTGTATGACAGCGTTCGCGAGGTCTATCCCGCAACCGATGAGGGAGAGGATCTCTACAAGACCCGACAGGTGATCATCGACAAGCACCTGCTCTCGACGGCGGATATCCGCGTTGTGGCAAAGGCGATCTATGACGATCATCCGGATATCTTCTGGCTGTCCAGCACGATCTATCAGCTGACGGACGAAAAGGACGGCTATACCGCAGTCCAGATGCGCTCGATCTACTCGCCTGATGAGATCGCAAAAATGCAGAAGGAGCTGAAAGACGCCGCTAACGCCTTTTACAGTGCAGCTCCCGACGGCATGAGTGAGTATGAGCGCGAGAAGTACGTCCACGATTATATCTGTAATCAATGTGAATATGACGAGGAAGCCGCCAAGACACACACCTCGGCGGACCGCATCGAAGAAGCCTACATCGTCTACGGCACGATGGTTCTGCACAAATCTGTTTGTGAGGGCTATGCGCGCACGATGCAGCTTCTGCTTGGCGGACTCGGCGTCGACTGTGTCGGCATCACGGGACTGGGCTTTGATGCCGACGGCAGCGAGGATCTGCATATGTGGAACGCTGTTAATCTCGGCGGGGACTGGTACTATGTCGATCCAACATGGGACGACCAGTCTATCAATATGCGCCGCTATCAGTACTTCAATCTCAGCGATGCGATGCTGTCCCAAGATCATGAGAAGTCCCGCGAGCTTTCCACACTGACCGAGGACGAGATCAACGGCGACGAAACATTCAGCTCCGTTGCCATGAATATCTTTGTCCCCGAGTGCAATACTCTTAACTATAATTACTACGTTTTTGAATGTCCGCACCTGACGGACTATGACGGAAACGCCGTCAAAGAGAGGCTTTACCGCGCGGCTCTTGATCGTGCGGAACAGTTCACGTTCTATATTGACCCCGATTCACTTGACTATGATAAAGCCCTCGATCTGTTGTTCCGTGATCATCCCCAGTACTTTTTCAGCTATGCCGACGATGTGAACGGTTGGCTGAGCGAGTACGAGATCGACAACAGCAACATGAGCTATTACAGCAACGAAAAACGAAACGCCGTCACGGTGGTATTGAAATACTATTAGGAGATATCATGATCGTAATATCAGTAGACCTTGGTCACGCGAGGACGGGACTTGCCATCTCTGACAAAAGCGGTTTTCTCGCGTCGTCTTTATGTGTAATACAGGAATACAGCGACGCCCGCATCGTCGAGAAGGTCGCCGAACAGGTCAAAGAGAACAGTGCCGAGCTGGTAGTCGTCGGACTGCCGAAAAATATGGACGGTACCGAGGGCGAGAGCGCTACCCGAGCAAGAGAGCTGGCCGCTCAGATCAGCGAGCTGTCAGGCGTGCCGTATGTCATGCAGGACGAGCGCGGCACCACCATCACTGCCCACGCCTATCTCAGCGCAAAAGAGGTCTACGGCAAAAAGCGCAAGAAACAGGTGGACGCCGTAGCGGCATCGATCATATTGCAGGATTACCTCGACAGTCAGAAAGGATGAGAATCATGAATACAGAAGAATTGCTCAAAGAGATCAACGCCCTCGCGAAGAAGAAAAAAGAGCAGGGCTTGACCGATGAAGAAGCGAAGCGTCAAAAGGAGCTGTATGCGATCTATCTGCAGGACTTTCGCAAGAACTTCAAACAGCGCCTCGATAACATGGATGTCCGCTATCCCGACGGAACAGTGAAATCGCTGAAAGATGCGATGGAGTCCGGTAAAAAGCGTCAATAAGTCATACTAATTTCAAATAAAACCCTTTAACATCTATTGCGTTAAATTCCGCATAGCTGCGTTGTCGATCTTGACAGGCGCCAGCCTGCCTGCGATCTCCGCCTTGCTCTGCGAAATTTTCCGCAAATATCTTGTTTAAGCG
>JAFSRK010000141.1 GCA_017446165.1 Ruminococcus sp. | reverse complement strand
AAATGTGTCCCCATAAAATTGCAAGATTGTCACTTCCGTTATTTTGAATGTAGCCGATGATGTCATTGATCATTCAGCACCACAACCTTTCAGAAGCTGTCCGCACTTTCGAGATTCTCGTGCGACTTCGGCACTTCGTTCAGGGCAAATACCTTCTCTGCTTTGATATCGACTTTATGTTCCTTGATATAGTCGATGATCGCCTGCATCTTCGCGGCTGTGACGTTACCCGAGTGGAAAGACGTCAGATAACTGTCCGGGGGCATATCCTCGAGCGGATCGAACTCAGGCAGCGCCCAGATCCCACCGAGCAAGCCTGTACAGCATACGATAGAGTTGGGGTTCATATGCAAAAAGGTATCTCTCAAAGCGGCAGGTCCGATCAGATCAATGACTCTGTCAAATTTCTTATCCGTCTGCAAAGCATTATCTTTGTCGATGACCACTTCATCGAAGCCTTCATCAATTAAGCGCTGAACCTTCTTTTCCTTACGGCTGGTTCCCGTGATACGGATATTCGGATATTGTGCCTTGAGCAGCTTCATAAAAGCAACGCCTACGCCGCTGGTGGCGCCTCTGACAAGCACGCTGTTGCCTTCGTCGATATTCAAATTCAGCATAGAGCCGTAAGCGGTGTAGCAAGTCTCGGGAAACGCCGCCAGTGTTTCGAGCGGCAGATCGGATTCGATCGGATAGATCTGCTCATTCGGGAGCAAGGTATATTCCGCGTAACCGCCGTCAAAGGCTCTGCCCATCTCTCCCATGATGGAGATAATCTGCTGACCTTTGGGATAGACCTCGCTTTCTTCGATCACGCCGACACATTCGATACCAAGGATCCGGGGGAACTTCACGCTCGGCGACTGTCCCTTTCTGGTGAAGATTTCAGAGTGATTGATGCCGAAAGCCTGAATCTTTATCAGTGACCAGCCCTCTTTCATTTCAGGCTTCGGCACGTCGGTATAGATCAACTTTTCAGGTCCGCCCGCTTCATAGATCACAACTGCTTTCATACGGTTTCCTCCCGCCTTACGATCGCCTGAACGGGGCAGTTCTCAAAGCATAAGCCGCAGTGCAGGCAGTTCTCCTGACGGATCACATACGGTTGTCCTTCGTCAATACATTTCTGGGGGCAATTCTCCGCACACAAGCCGCATCCGATACATTCATCGGTGATGACAAAGCCTTTCGGATGGATAATGCCGCTGCCGATCGAGAAGCTCTCACGATAGATCGGCGATTTGCCGAGGTCGAAGAATTCCAACTCGCCGTCTTTGATGCAGAACGCTTCTAATATGTATCTGGCATCTCCGGGATAAACCTCGTTCATAGAGGGATTCAGCTCAAAGATACGATCGATCCAATGCTTTTGATCGTCGAGCTTTTCGACCTTGCCGACAAGCCGTACCGTTTGCCATTCACTGTTCAGTCCCGTGATCGCCGCATGACCGCCTTTTAAGAGTTCGCTGTAAAAATGCTTACCGCGAGCGGTGAGAAAATACAGCTTTTCATCCTCTACGATCATCACGTCGATAATGCGATTCTGCGGCATTCCGTTTTCGTCAACAGTCGCGAAAGCGCAGTCCTTGATATTTCTGAGGATATTCAGACAATCCATCGAGTTCATAGCTTCACCCCGTTTTCTTTCATATATGCAATATAATCCATACCGAATACCTCAATGCTGTCGAATACAGGCTTGAGCTTTGATCCCATCTCTGTGAGGGAGTATTCAACTCTCAGCGGCATTTCATCATACATCTTGCGTTCGATCAATCCGTAGTTCTCGAGCTTTTTGAGCTGTGTTGACAGCGTGGCGTTCGTCATCTTCGGCAAACGTCTTTGAAGCTCATTGAATCGGATCGGTCCTTCATTGATATGATGCATCGTCAGCATCGCCCACTTGCCTTGTAAGAGCACCTGTGTTGTTGTAAAAGGACATATTCCGAATAATTCGACTTCCATACAGATCACCTTTTCAGTACAAAAAATTATGACGGTTTAATTTTATGAACGTATAGTAACATAAATATTTGTCCATGACAAGTACCATTTTTTCAGATACTAAGTATCGTTGAAGATACTGCAAAACTGCTGTGAACAACAATATGTATCCACAGCAGTTTTAGAGTTTTGATCAGAGTGATTCTGATCATTATAGATTAAAGGCATCGGTCAGACCTTCTAACTTGGTGTTGTCCTTCTTGACATAATAGGGGTGTGGGCTTAGCCCGCATTCGCCTTGTTCGGCGGCCAACAAAGGCCGTCGTAACACAAAGGCGAAACTGGCGATATATACCTAAGTGTATACCACTTTTTAGCCTTTCATCACACCATAGCTTCTGCCAAATCTATTGAAAGAATAAAGGACACTTCTCCCCTACCCTATGTACTCAACACATTTAACGATCCACGAACTCAGTATATACTTTCATGGTTTCGATTAACGAGACTTTGAAAAAGCATAATTCTATCAGAGAATAAAAACGATACTTTTAAAAAAAGAACGCAGCACATGATCTGTAACCACCTGACGGAATTACCGTCATAGGTGCTCACAAATCGTCTGTGTTGCGTTTTGGTTTATACTCCGAGGTTCTTCTTGTCAAAGGAAAATAATCCATACAAACGCAAACAGCGGGGAGACTAAAGCGTCATCCCCACTGTTGCATATCATAAAAATGTTATTTTGATTTGCAATACTATTTTACTTTACAAGTTCCATCGAATTGATGATCGCCCAAACGATATCGGTGTCGCAATCGGACAGCGAATTACCGGAGACCGCGAAGCTCATGCCGAACCAGCCGTCGTGCTCTTCACCGAAGTCGATATCAACGCGCATCGTCGCTCCGAGAAAGTCGGAGTATTTCAGAATAAGCGCTTTGTATCCGCTTACAGTCGTTTCGGTCAAAGAATACTCATCCTCATCGCTGTTATTTTCCTCATAGGACTTTTTCAACTCGTCAAAATTCGCGGACCCGAGCATCGGATCGATCAGGATGCCGACGCCGGTTTTCTCGTTCTTCAGCTTGCCGTACCCTTCATCGTATACAAACTGATCCGCGGGATAGTAGATAAATCCGACACCCTTGCAGTTGATATCGAGCTTCGCGGGTGAGGACCCGAGTAGATCGGCGTCGCCGCCGGCGGGAGCATCCGCTGATTCTGTGGGTGTGTCTTCAGCGGTCGTCGCTTCTGCGGTTTCGCTGACAGTCTCGTCAGGAGCTTGTGCCTCCTGATTATCGTTCGATCCGCCGCAAGCGCAGAGGGCGATCACCATCAGCATGGCAAGTGTAAGTACAATTATTTTTTTCATGATTTTATTCTCCTTTTTCCGTAATGATATTTTGAATTTCCCGCGCCATCGAGAGAAAATACTGATACCATCGGATCTCATCAATGTTGTTCATTGAGCATTTGAAGCCGTAGGAATAAGCCGGCATCTCATATGGGCTGCGCAGAAACGCATGGAGAAGCGATTCGTTGTCATAAACTGCCTCCTGATCCTCTTT
>JAFSRK010000140.1 GCA_017446165.1 Ruminococcus sp. | reverse complement strand
GAAGCGCTCAAGGACATCATGCGCTTCTGGCTGGATAAGGGCATCGACGGCTTCCGCGTCGACATGGCGGACTCGCTCGTCAAGAACGACGACGAGAAGATCGCCACCGCGAAGATCTGGCGCAACGTCCGCGAGATGCTCGACAACGAATACCCGAATGCTGTCATGATCAGCGAGTGGAGCAATCCCCAGCGCGCGATCGTCAACGCGGGCTTCCACGCGGACTTCTACCTCGACCACCACGGCAACGGCTACAACAGCCTTTTCCGCAAGAAGATCGGCGACGAGAACCACAGCTTCTTTGCCGATCACAGCCACGGCGACATCGAGGAATTCCTCGCCGACTACTTCCTCGGGTACCAATGCTCAAAGGATCAGGGCTATATCTGCTTCATCACCAACAACCACGATATGCCGCGCGCGCCGTTCTACATGAGCGACTGGATGATCAAACTCAGCCACGCCTTCATGATGACCATGCCTGGCGTACCGTTCATCTACTACGGCGACGAGATCGGCATGCGCTACCGCACCGACCTTATATCCAAGGAGGGCGGCTTCTCGCGCACCGGCTCGCGCACACCGATGCAGTGGTCGGGCGAGAAAAACTGCGGCTTCTCCGACTGTGACGAGGATATGCTCTACCTTCCCGTCGACAAGAGCGAGGGCGCGCCGACAGTGGAGAGCCAGCAGGGCGATCCCGACAGCATCTATGAGAACCTCCGATCGCTGATCGCGCTGAGAAAGCAGTACCCGAGCCTGTGTAACGACAGCGAGATCGAGGTCGTCTACGGCAGATCGCACGAATTCCCCTTCGTCTACCGCAGAGGCGAGTTCACGGCATTCGTGAACCCCTCGGACGACGCGGTGCAGGTCGAATACAGCATGAACGGCGCCGAGAACATCTATACCCTCGGCGGCTATGAGGACTGCGGCGACAGGGTAAGATTATCACCCCGCAGCTTCCTGCTGATCAAACACCATGATAATTAGGAATGTGGAATGAGGAATTAGGAATTAGGAATTAAGGGAAACGCTGACGCGTTTTGGATTATAAGTATGTCGCCGTACCCTACAAATCGGTGTGCATATGCTTCGCGGTAGGCGGGATATGATATCAACGTTTTCGGACGACCAATGGTCGCCCCTACATAACCACTCACCATCTACAAAGGAAATACACCATGAACCATAAAGGAACCGTTACGCTTGAGACCGAGCGGCTGATTCTGCGCAGGCATCGCATCGAGGACGCCGAGGATATGTTCCGCAACTGGGCAGCGAGCGAGAACGTCACACGCTATCTGACATGGCAGCCGTACACCTCGGTCGATCAGGTGCGCGGCTACATACAATACATCATCGACAGCTACGCCGACGACCGATACAACTGGCTGATCGAGTACAAAGAAATGCACGAGGTCATCGGCGCGATCGACGTCATCGCGCTCAATGAGGATATCGGCTCTGCCGTGATCGGCTACTGTCTGGGCGAGCGCTTCTGGGGCAAGGGAATCATGCCCGAGGCGTTTCACGCGGTGATCCGCTTTCTCTTCGAGGAGGTCGGCTTCAACCGCATCGAAGCCTATCACGCCGCGGACAATCCGAAATCCGGCAGAGTGATGGAAAAATGCGGGCTTCAATATGAAGGCACGCTCCGTCAGGCGGATCGGAACAATCAGGGCGTCTGCGACAAGGTCGTCCGCGCGATCCTCAGAGAAGATTATTTGAAATGACAGAAAAGAGCTTACGACAGGCATCTGCCCATCGTAAGCTCTTTTTTATGAGGAAACGGTCAAATAATACTAATTTCTCATTATTCAAGCGTTCTCCACCACGCGCAGGGCGATGGCGGTGATATCATCGTCGTGGTCGTTCTGACGTCTGCGGCGGGCTTCCTCCACGATCGACGACGCGAGCTGCTCGGCGCTGCCGTCGCGGAAGGACATGATCATCTTCTCGAGCCACTCGGTCGAGCCGATCAGCACGCCGTCCGACACCATCACGATCACATCGTCGGCGGAAAGGTTGACGTCCTCCTTGATCAGCTTACTTTCGTTGAGGATCCCGAGCGGCAGCGACGGCAGATCCTTGTGCATCAGCTTCGAGTTCTTCTTGATATAGGTGGTACAGGCGCCCGCCTTCATCAGCCGCGCGCGACCGGTGAACAGGTTGAAGTCGAGCATGTCAAGGGTGGCGAGGGATTCCTCCTCGCTCTTGATCATCAGCGAGGAATTCACCACCGACAGCGAGCAGTCATAGCTCAGCCCCGCCTTGCAGAGCTTGGTCATGATGCTGACCGCCATATTCGAGTCGACGGCGGCTCTCCCGCCGGTACCCATGCCGTCCGAGATGATGGCGACGGTGCTGCCCTCGCCGTTGTTGAAATAGTTCAGGCAGTCGCCGCACAGCTCGCCGTTGTTGCAGACATGCTGTGCCGAGCCGATCTCGAGATCATAGAGCGGCAGCTCGCACAAAGTCACCCGCGCCCGGTCGCCCTCAAAGCTCAGCGACGGTGAATCGAAGTACCTGCCGCACGCCTTGCCGACCTCATGCATGAGCTGGCTCTTTGAGAGAGCGGTCTTTTTGCCGACGGCAAGCTCCAGCTCAACGGTCATCCCGCGCCCCATGCTCCGCTTGCAGGCACAGTCGACAACCACCAGTCCGAGCGACGTCAGGGCGGCGATCACCTTCTCCGACGAGCCGGTGTCGAAGCTGTCGACGGTCTCGAATTCCGCCGACAGATCGTGCAGGATATCCGACAGTCCCGCGAACTGTCCCGCGACCACCGACCTCACCTGCGTGACCCTGCGGCGCGCCGCCTCCAGCGACAGGTACTCCTTGTAGCTGCGGTTGACGCTGTAGGACAGCTCCGAGCATTTACAGCACCGCTTGCGGAAGTTGTCCTCGATGTCGCGCTCCTTGACGAAGCCGTTTTCCTTCAACAGCGGGGTCAGGCGGTGCATGTCGTCCACGGTCATGCCGCGCTCCTTTTCCCAGCAATAGACCCTCAGCCCGCAGTTGCGGCAGGTGTCCTCCGAAGCGCGGGTATAGATCCAGTCGGCGTTCTCCTCGTACAGCCGACCGAGCCGCTCCGACACCGAGTTCACACAGGAGGAAACGTTCTCAAGCGCCTTGGAGCAGTGGTCAAGCCGCATGGTGACGTTGCGGCGGATCGCGTCGTTCGAGAGCTGCGCCGCATCGTCGCTGAACATCGATGTGAAGAACCGCCCCGCCTCCTTCGGGATCAGCAGAAAGATCGCCGAGGCGATCAGCGTTTCGATGGTGACGGCGATGGTCAGGGAGCGGTCGTCAGCGGCAAAGGACAGCATTCCGTTGCAGACGACCGCCGTAAACACGACGGCGAACTTGCCCATCGGCGCCATCAGCCCGCCGATCAGTCCGGAGAGCGAATAGCCTCCCGCCAGGCACAGCAGGTTGTTGTCCGAAAGCGCGAACACGATGCCGGTCGCGATGCCCGCGACGCTCCCGCCCTTGACGAAGCCGTAGCGCGCAAACACCAGCACCGCGAACACCGCGAGGATCCTGCCGATCGACACGCGCCCGATCACAAGACTGCTGAACGCAAGCAGAATGATACAGCCCGTCATTGCGACGCACGCAAGCTCCTGTTGGCTGAAGCCCGAGAGCGCCCTGCGCGAGCCTGTGAGCAGGAACGCCCGCGCCATGAAGTAGGCGCCCGCCGCGGCGATCAGCGCCTCGACAAAGCACTCGAACACCTCGGTCATCTCGCTGGTCGGGCTGAACGTCAGCGCCAAGCCGGTCGCGAATACCGGCAGGAACGCCACCGCGCTCGGGAAGAACCGGTTGGCTGAGATCTTCTTGATCTCGTTGAGGATCCACCGCACCGCGGCGATCGCGATCACCACTGCGATATAGCGGAACGAATCCACCGGGGACAGAAACAGGTAGCTCAGCGCCGCACCCAGCACTCCCGCGGGCATGTAGGAGAACGGGATCGCCGCGCAGAACGACGCGCCGAACGGCGACATCGACCCCAGCATCGCCCCGCGCGAGATCACCGCTCCGCCGATGAAATAGATCAGGTGTACGCCGAATTCCTTTGCCGCGCCTTTGCTCCGCCGGCGGGTCACGGGACGGCTTTTGACTGCTTGTATAACTGACATATTCAACATTCCTTTTGCATACAATTCATACTAATTTCAAATAAAACCCTTTAACATCTATTGCGTTAAATTCCGCATAGCTGCGTTGTCGATCTTGACAGGCGCCAGCCTGCCTGCGATCTCCGCCTTGCTCTGCGAAATTTTCCGCAAATATCTTGTTTAAGCG
>JAFSRK010000139.1 GCA_017446165.1 Ruminococcus sp. | reverse complement strand
CGAGGACAAGCTCAAGGTCGTCACGCGGCGGCGCGTGTCGCACTACGGCGCGTTCCGCGTGTCGATCGTCCAGTCCACGCTCTACGTCGAGCCGGAGACGGACGCGTGCGATCTGGACGGCGCGTGGGAGGCGTGCGGGACGATCTTCGGCGTGGCGCAGATGTGCCGCTGCCGCGCGTGCGGCAAGGATCTGGACGCGATCTTCGAGACCGTCTGCGCGTATCTGGGCGACGAGCTGTCCATGCAGCGCAGCTTCAAGGTCGAGTCCAAGCGCTCGGACAAGCGCTTCCCCTACAAATCCCCCGAGATCTCCGCTCAGGTGGGCGGCAAGATACTCGAAAGGTTCCCCTATCTCAAGGTGGACGTCAAGAATCCCGACGTCACCGTCACCGTTGAGGTGCGCGACTTCGGCGCCTACATCCGCTGCGGTACCCTGCGCGGTCAGGGAGGCATGCCGGTCGGTACCTCGGGGCTTGCGACCGTTCTCATCAGCGGCGGCATCGACTCCCCCGTCGCCGCCTATATGATGGCAAAACGCGGACTAAAGCTCAACGCGGTACACTTCGAAAGCCCTCCCTACACCTCCGAGCGCGCGCGGCTGAAGGTCGAGAAGCTGTTAAAGCTCGTCAGCCGTTATGCGGGTTCGATCGAGATGCACACCGTTCCGCTCACTAAGATCCAGGAAACCATCCGCGACGACTGTCCCGAGGAGCTGTTCACGATCCTGCTCAGACGCGTGATGATGAAGATATCCTCGCGTATTGCCGAGTCCACCGGCTCAGGCGCGCTGATCACCGGCGAGAGTCTCGGTCAGGTCGCATCCCAGACGATGTATGCCCTCGGCTGTACCGACGCCGCCGCGTCGAAGATCGTTCTCAGACCGCTGATCGGCATGGACAAGCAGGAGATTATCAACATCTCCCGCCGCATCGACACCTTCGAGACCTCCATCGAGCCGTACGAGGACTGCTGTACCGTCTTCACCCCCAAGCATCCGCGCACCAAGCCCGTGCTGAAATTCGTGGAGATTGCCGAGCGTGAAGCCAACCTCGACGAAATGATCGAGGAAGCGATCGCGAACACGACCGTTAAAACCATTGACCCCTAAGAGGCGATTATATGTATAACTGTGAGATTTTCTCCATCAGAAAAAGCAAAACCGACTATCTGTCATTCCAAGACGGATTTGACTACATATCTACAATCCTGCGTGAAAATGACATCGACGTTCGGTATAAAACCGATCTGAGCGCCGACGCCGGCAAGATCGCCGACGCGCTTGACGAATCGCTCAAAAGCGGCTCCACCGATCTGTTTGTCTTTGTAAACGCGCTGAACACCTCGGACAATTCATCGTTCAAGAACCTGTTCTATGAGTTTATCGCCCGGGCGGAAGCGACTCTCAAGCCCGACAATGAGCATAAAGGCATGACTCCGAAGCTGAAGATCTTCTCGATAGGCGATATGGGTATGGGCTATAAGGGCTATTGCTTCAAGCTCAACGACAAGCTGTTTGTTGCGCTGCCCTATACCTCGCTTGCACAGGAGGACGCCGCGACTCTGATCGCCGAGGGCGTTCAAAGAGCGCAAGCTACCGTTGACCGCAACGCCGCCGAGTATCCGAACGGCATCGCCTATTTCGGCAAGGGACAAAAGCCGTCATCTGTTTCAAAGGACGGAAGTCCCAAGAAAAAGGAAGGCTTCTTCATGTCGTTCATCCCCCACCGCGGGGACTCAAAGGGCGCAAAGATCCGCAAGATCGCCGTGCTCATCGCGATCGCCGTCTTCATCGGCGCGCTGATTTACGTCATCAACTACTTCATCATCCAGCCCGCCCAGAACCGTGCAATCAACGATGAGATCCGCACCCTCGCCTATGCCGATCCCGCCGAAACGCCGACCACGCCCGAGGGCGAGCCGGTATCCGAGCAGAACTGGGACGCGCTCAGGAAGATCAACGACGAGATCGTCGGCTGGATTCGCAGTGAGGACAGTCCCATCGACTATCCCGTCATGTTCCACGAGGGCGACGATCAGTACAGCCAGTACTATCTGAATCACACCTACAAGCACGACTGGTCGGAATACGGCACCGTCTTCATCGACTACCGCTCCAAGCAGTCCACCGACTCGAAAAACGTCATCCTGCACGGTCACAACATGATCGACGGCAGTATGTTCCACTCGCTGATGAACTACTCCGACCGCTTTGAGGGCAACCTCGACTACTACCGCGATCACAGCGTCATCACCTTCAACACTCCCGAAGAGGATGCGAAATGGAAGGTCATCTCGGTCTTCAAGACCTCTACCCTCTACGCTCACGGCGAGTTTTTCAACTACATGCAGGGCGAGTTCACCTCCGACGCGGAGTTCATGAACTTTGTCTACAACGTCCGCATCCGCTCGATGTTCAACGTACCCGTCACGGTCAACGAGAACGATCAGCTGCTCACACTGTCGACCTGCTCGTATGAGTACTCCGATTTCCGCACCGTACTCGTCGCGCGCAAGGTCAGACCCGGCGAGGATCCCGAGGTCGACGTCAAGCTCGCCTCGGTCAACGACGATCCGTTCCTGCCGGAGGTCTGCTACAGCGGCTCGCGTCCCGATCCGCTGACCTTCAAGACAGCATTCAAGAAGAACCTAATCAACTGGTATGACGGCAAATATAACGGAAAGAACAACGATACGCTCAAGGGCAGCGAGGTGCTGACGGCGACCGCCGCTGCCAATCCCACCGAACCGCCGACAGAAAAGCCCAAGAAGGGCGCGACCCAGCCGCCGGCAGAACGCACCGTCTTCACCGTCACCTACACGAATATGGACGGCTCGGAGTTCGCCTCCTACAGCGTCTTTGAGGGTGATCCTGTTCCGGTACCCGAACAAACGCCGACCTATGAGGATGAGAACTTCAACTACATTTTCTCAGGTTGGGACACCGATATCCCGGGCGTCGATTTCCAGAAGCTGAACACCAGCCTGAGTATTGCGCCGAAGTTCAACCCCGTACCGAAGAATCAATAATCAGAAAAATCGGGAGGAGCAAGCCGCCCCTCCCCATCAATTGGAATCATGAAATACGATCTGATCTTTTATATAGCGAAGAAAACAGGATATTGCGAGAAACGTATCAAGAAAGTACTCAGCACGATCGGCGGCGAGAGCCACCGCATTGTCAGCGCCACCTCCCCCACCGCGCTCGGCGAGGAGGTTACCCACAGCCTGAGGATCTGTCCCGTCGCGGTGATCATCGGCGGGCTGCGTTCTCTCGACGACGACAACCTCGCGACCGTGCTGTCGCGGGTGTTCTCCATCGCGGGCATCTCACTGAACAATATGCGTAAACTGAGCGCCAAATCAGGCGCACAGGGCTATATCATCCGCTATTCGAGCCAGATGATCCTCGCTCTGCCGGATAATCCCGATGATATCGAGAGCATGCTCAGCGAAGAGGTCCTCGGCTATATCAAAGAAAAAATCGGAAAATGATAAGATAAATCTATCAAAAGCTGTTCCCGAAAAAACACAAGGGCTGCCGCGTTTTATGCGGCAGCCCTTCAATCTTGACTTTATTCGTTCATTATTTGATGACTCTGTATCTGACGATACCCTTGATATCCTTGACGGCTTTTTCAGCGTCGGCGTTCGGAGCGGTCGCGTCGATGATGGTGTAAGCATAGTCGCCGCGGCTCTTGTTCTCCATGTTCTCAACGTTACCGCCGATGACCTCGAGGAGCTTGGAGATAATCTTCGGGGTGTTCTGGTGGAAGACACAGAAGCGGACGTCTCCGGACTTGGGCATGGATACGTTCGGGAAATTGACGGAGTTCTTGACGTTGCCCAGCTCCAGGTACTGCTTGACTTCGTCGGCAGCCATGATCGCGCAGTTGTCCTCGCTCTCGGGAGTGGATGCGCCGAGGTGAGGCATCGCAACGACGCCGTCAACGCCCAGCAGATCCTGGGTCGCAAAGTCGGTGACATAGGAAGCGATCTTACCGCTGCCGAGACCGTCGATGATGTCCTTAGAAACAACCAGACCGTCGCGGGAGAAGTTGAGGATACGAACCTCGTCCTTCATCTTCGCAATGCTCTCGGCATTGACCATGCCGCGGGTGCCGTCGTTGAGCGGAAGATGGTAGGTGATATAATCAGCCTGAGCATACAGCTCGTCGATGTTCTTGACGGTGGCAACATGACGGCTCAGGTGGAGAGCGGCGTCAACGCTGAGATAGGGATCGTAGCCGATAACGTGCATGTGCAGCGCACGCGCCGCATTCGCGACCAGTACGCCGATCGCACCGAGACCGACAACACCGATGGTCTTGCCCTTGATCTCGGGACCGACAAACTGGCTCTTGCCTTTCTCAACGGTCTTGAGGCAGTTCTCATCGTCCTTCAGACCGAGGTTCCACTGGATACCCTGAGCGATCTTGCGGGAACCGAGCAAGAGACCTGCGATGACCAGCTCCATAACTGCGTTTGCGTTAGCTCCGGGAGTGTTGAAGACACAGATGCCCTTTTCGGTGCATTTGTCAAGCGGGATGTTGTTGACGCCCGCGCCGGCTCTCGCGATAGCGAGAAGGCTCTCGGGCAGTTCCATGTCGTGCATGGAAGCGGAGCGGACGAGGATGCCGTCGGGATTCGCGCATTCGTCAACGCAGTTATAGTTCTCGCCGAGGCGGTCGGTACCGACTGCGGCGATCTTGTTCAATTTCAGAATGTTATACATAGTGTTACTCCTTCAGTGAGGAGTCGGAGATCGGAAGTGAGAAAGCATTTTGCTGCCAACTACCAACCGCCAACTACCAACTAATTACTTATTCTCTTCCTCGAATTTCTTCATGAACGCAACGAGCTTCTCAACGCCCTCATAAGGCATCGCGTTGTAGATAGAAGCGCGCATGCCGCCGACGGAACGGTGACCCTTGATATTGACAAAGCCCGCCTCGGTAGCCGCCTTGACGAACTTCGCGTCAAGCTCATCGTCGCCGGTGACAAACGGAACGTTCATCAGGGAGCGATCCTCGGGAACCACAGTACCCTTGAACATCTCGGAGCTGTCGAGGAAGTCATAAAGCAGCTTCGCCTTCTTGACGTTCAGCTCATACATCTTCTCAAGACCGCCGATGTCGTTCTTGATCCACTCAAGCACCAGCTTTGCGATATAGATGGTGTAGCAGGGCGGAGTGTTGAACATCGAGCCGTTGTCGGCATGGATCTGGTAGTTGAACATGGTCGGGCAGATATCCTGCGCGTGACCGATGAGATCCTCGCGGACAATCACGACGGTCAGACCTGCGGGCGCCATGTTCTTCTGAGCGCCGGCATAGAGGATGCCGAACTTGCTGACGTCGATCGGACGGGACAGGATGCAGGAGCTGATGTCGGCTACCAGCGGAACGTCGCCGGTGTCGGGCAGCTCGTGGTAAACGGTGCCGTAGATGGTGTTGTTCATGCAGATGTAGAAGTAGTCCGCGTCGGGAGTGAAGGTGGATTTATCCAGCTTCGGAATATAAGAGAAGGTTTTGTCCTCGGAGGAAGCGACAACGTTCGCGTTGATATAGCGGGACGCCTCCTTGTAGGCTTTCTTCGCCCACTGACCGGTGATGACATAGTCAGCCTTGCCGTCCTTGGAGGAAATGTTCAGCGGGATCGCCGCGAACTGGGACGAAGCGCCGCCCTGCAGGAACAGAACCTTGTAGTTGTCGGGAATGTTCATAACCTCTCTGAGAAGCGCCTCAGCCTCTTTGATGATTGCATCGTACACCTTGGAACGATGGCTCATCTCCATGACCGACTGACCGCTGCCCTGATAATCGAGCATCTCGTCAGCTGCTTTTCTCAGTACGCTCTCGGGCAGCATCGAAGGGCCTGCCGAGAAATTGTAAACTCTTGCCATTGTTTCAGCCTCCTGATCAAAAATCATATCTTTACATTTTCATATACCATGATATGGTTGATAAATGGATTTGTCAGCAAAATACAATTAGCCGACAGTAACAATTATATGCTATTTGACTTGTTAATTCAATAACAATCCCGAAAATCACCTGACACAATTTTTGCTTTAAATCGCTGAAATTTTAGATAATTTGCAAAAAATCGCCTCTTTTTCCAAACAATTTGGCATGCCATCTGCAAATTTGTTAGGATTCAGCCTGTCAAAAAGGCTGCTCCGAAGAACAGCCTCGCTTTATTTTTTCTTTTTGAAGATCTTGCGCCAAAGGTTCTTGAAGAAATAGCCGACGTGCTTGAGAGCGATCTTGATATGGGTGCCGACCATGCCGAAGAATCTCGACAATCCCGAGCGGGTCTCGACGGGTTCCTTGAAGTAGGTATCAAAGTAATCGGTGCCGTCGTCAATGCTCTCTCCATTATCCTCAAAGTAAGCGACGCCGCGCTGAGGATTCTTTTCGCGGACGCTGATGTCATAGGAATCGAGGTCGGTTTCGGCGCGATCGGTGAACTGCTCCTCGTTCTCATATCCGAGCGCTTCGTCAAAGGTCACCTTCTCGCCCTCGGGCAGCTCCTCGCCTGCTTTCTCTGCCATGGCGAGCGCGTGCTGCTGGCGACGTTCCTGAAGCTTGCGGCGATACTGTTCGTTGCGCTGCTTGTACAGCATCGACAGCGTGACCGCTAATCCGACGAGTATGCCGACCCACAGCAGTAGCCGCCACCATTCGAAGATAGGTCCGGTGGTGCGGTTGATCTTGTCAAATTCCAGCGAATTCGCCATATTGGTGAGCGCCTTGGATTCCTCCGGGAGGACCGCTTCATCGTATTTCTGCAGCACCAGATTGATCTGCATGCCGTTGATGATGGTGTTGCTCTGTTCGATATACAGGGTGCGGCTGCCTTCGGAGACCTTGCCGTCGGTCTCGAAGAAGATGTTGTCGTTGTGCTTGACCTCTACCGCTGACTCGACCGACGGATCATTCTTCAGATTGTCGAGGATATCCTTGCGCGCGGAGGCGGAGATGTCGGAGTAGTTGTTGATCGACTTGCTTTCGTCGGTGGTCGTGACGATCACGCTGATCCAGTAGATCTGTTCGGGGTCATAAGCGCGCAGATAGATGTCGGAATTCTGAAACGCGATCATCGTTTCGTCATAGCCGAGCTTTAGCACCGTGAAAGTGGGGTCGGAGCTTTCGCTCTCGCGCGTGATGACATAGTAGTCCTTCGGCGCGCGCACGGACATCTGCAGATCTTCAAAGCGATACTTATCATCGAGCGCCGATGCTTGCAGCACAAACACAAACAGCATCGCGAAAACCGACAGCATTGCAACGATGCGCCGCGACAGCTTCTTGTGCATATTACTCCTCCCCTCTCAAAATCTGTGATCATCAGACAGTTTTCTCGCCATTTGAGAAAGCCGAAGCTCGTTCACGAAGAACATTTCGCGCGAGAATTCGACGCGATTCGGCATAACTGCCCAGAATAACCTATTTTAATTTATTATATTCCCCTATTTCTTAAAACGCAAGAGGAATCACGCGGATTTTTTCATATTGACAAGTTTTTTTCATTGGGGTATAATTGACCGTACCGACAACCGCTCGGCTATCATGCCGACCGAGGACGAAAAAAGAATCACCGGGGTGTAGCGCAGTTGGTAGCGCGCCTGCTTTGGGAGCAGGATGACTTTTCAGGGCTTTGCGACTTCAAAAGCCTCAAAGATTGGCTTAAACACTGAGTTTTTTCAGTTTAGGATAATCAGTAAAAAGGGCGTTTGACCACAACGACGACCACAAAATGGTAAAATAACTTAATATTTCGAGGTGTAGCTCACCTGGTAGAGCGCTAGATTTGGGTTCTAGAGGCACGGAGTTCAAGTCTCCGCACTTCGACCACAAAAGACCGCATTGGCAAGCCGTTTCAGGCAGTCAATGCGGTCTTTTCTTTATCTT
>JAFSRK010000138.1 GCA_017446165.1 Ruminococcus sp. | reverse complement strand
TCCGTCAACGAGCTGTGTATCCTGCTTTCCGGTTCCGATCGGCAACACTCGGACATAACCGTCACGGGTACGCCGTCTCAGTCAGCCTACATCGGCTTTGATGAAGCGGTCGCAAAAGCGTTGAAGCAAAGCAGTCTGCGGGAGGATGAGCTGACGGATGTGTCGTCTGCATACAGCGTTTATCGTGGGCGACTGATCTATCTTGTTCGCCTGAGCGCGGGGGATACCGTTGAGGCGTATTTCATCAACGCTGTCAGCGGAGTGACCGAAGAAGCCGTCAAGGCGCCGTCGACTCAGATCGACCGAATGGTCGAAAAGCTGTTTGAGAATGAGGGCGGAGCGTCCTCACAGACCGATCCGACAAATACACAAAGCCCCGTTGTGCCGACGCAGGCGTCGACTGAGGTTCTGCCGAGCATCAGCGATATCACGCCGCCCTTTGTCGAAGATTCCGAGCCGACGAGCGCACTGCCGCAGAGCATCGAAACGGTGGTCGCGGACAATACCCAAGCGCCGACAGAGTGGCAGTCCGACAACTATCGCAGTGTCGATATCACCTTAATGGAGCTGAGCTTCGTCACTCTTTCTCCGCCCGATGACGCTGTCGCGGTCAGCTATCAACCGTTGTTTGAGGGACAGTATATCGAAGCCCGACAGGGCGACAGGATAAACACCGGAACGGTCACCGTTATCACTGACCGGCGGCAACTGCAAAAGCTCCTCGGGGAGCATCCCTATCGCTATACCGATCGTAACGGTGACCCGCTGATCAACAGCTTCACCGACGATTATTTCAAAACACGTTATATCATCGCCTCGGCGTGTACGCTCTCGGACGCGGGATACTACACGACGATCACCGATCTCAGATCGGACGGCGATAGATTATATATGGAGAACAGCCTGACCTACGGTACGGCTCAAAGCGGCGAGAATAACTGCCACACCCTCTCGCTCTACGAGTTGAACCGATCGGCGGCTTCTCCCGATCTCAACCTCTCTGTATACTGAGCATCCATATCGTTATTTTTTCCGGAGAAATAACCTATGAAACAACTGATATCCCTATTCTTAGCGGCAGTCCTCCTGACGCTGACCCTGACTGTCCCCGCCACAGCCGCCGACGGCTTTCGACTGATCGGCGACGTGGATGAGGACGGTTCGGTGACGATCCTCGACGCGACCTGCATCCAGCGGTCGTTAGCTTCGCTGCGCCCTCTCAGCCCGCTCCAGCGCTATCTCGGCGATGTGGACGGCGCTGACAGCGTCACGATTCTTGACGCAACCGTGATCCAGCGCGCTTTAGCGGATCTTTCCCTCGGCTTCTATAAGCACATCCTCTATACATGGCATACTAAGATCGAGTCGGTCGAGATGTCGCCGTCGGTATCCTCGCTGACAGTCGGTGAGACAACAGAATTCCATATCAACGAAGCGGCGCATGTGATCCCTTCGGAGTACGCGGTGTATATCGGCGGTGAGCTTCTGCGTGAACGCAGTGAGAATCCCCGCTTCTCCTATACCTTTGCCGAGTCGGGACGGTATGAATTCACCGTCATCTCCTACGATCCGTTCGGCGGTGAGGATACCTACCGCTTTGAGCTGACCGTCAGAAGCCGCGAGGAGCTTCAGCCGAAGATCACCCATGCCGTTTATAACAGGAACACCAAGATCCTGTCGGCGATCGCATCGGGCGGGACAGCGCCGTATCAGTATCAGTACATCATCCGTCACGACGTCAGCGCTCTTCCGCCGGGAGATTATGTGACCGAATCCGCGTTCATCTTTTCCTACGACGAGAACGGGATCCCGATCCTCAAATGCCCGTTCTGTGATGACAGCGCAGTCAAGATCCCGACAGACCTGCTGACAAAAACTCTCATCTATACCTGTGAGGTACAGGTGCGCGACGCAGCGGGCAATCTGTCCGAAGTCAGAAGGGTCGCGATCACCCCTTGACCTCATGAAAACGAAAAGAGGTATTATCATGAAAAAGAACCGTTTATTTCTCCTGATATCCATTATATTGATTATCACATTGACCCTGAGCATGACCGCCGCCGCGCGTGATATCCCCAAAGCCTCTGTCGGCAGCGACGATACGATCGAGCGCGGCGTACAGTGGGAAATGCTCAACAACGAAGTTTATATCCTCGACGATGTGTTGAACTCCGTCGGCAACGACTTCACCTCCTACTATACCCATACGCTGAAAAACGCTCTTGCCGTTGCGAAGGAGCTGTTGGATAGCCCCGCCTCCACTACCGGACAGCTCAGGGAGATGACCGGGGAGCTGAGCTTTCTGTGTGCGGAAAAGGACAATCCCGCCAACCATGAGCGCTACGGCTGTTACACCGTCGCCTTCACGAACACTCAGAACTGGAGCGATCCGATCTATCTGTACAACTGGAGCGACACGAGCGAGGAGGTGATCGCATGGCCGGGTGAAGCCATGCGTGGCGGCTATACCAACGAATACGGACAGAAGCAGTATTATGCCTTCGTCCCGATGGACATTCCCAACATCATTTTCAGCGCCGACCGGATCTCGGACACAGGTCAGTATACCTCAGCGGCTACCCGCGTCCAGACCGTCGACCTCACCGTATTCGGCAACACCGGCTTTTATCTGACCGGCGAGCGCGATGGCGCGAAGTACAAGGCGGCGACATGGGAGCTGAAACAGCCCGACTACAAGCAGTATTACATTGTCGACCCGATCACGCCCGATCCGACGACCCCGACCGAGATGTCGACCGTTTCCACCGAACCCGCGACTGAGATTCCGTCTGTCGGCACAGATATCCCCACCGAACAGCCGACTCAGTTCGATATCAACGACTATATTCCGAGCTACGGCGGTATGCTCGATTTCTATGAACTCCCGATCGAGAACGCTGCGCAGGAACGCCTGCGACAGGCGATTATCAACGCGACCTCCGTTCTCGCGCCCGGTAATCTTCACACGCCCGAGTATCTCGAAAAGCTGAACCGTATCCGAAACTTTGCCGTCACGGTTTACAACGACAGCCGTTCGGCAGACAATGAATTAGACGGCGCGCGCCTTATGCTCGAAGCCGCTGTTGATTCGAAAAGCTACGAGGAGATCGTCGCTGTCATGCAGCAGTGGTTCAATATGCCCGTCGTCATTCAGCCCGACCCGACAACAGCTCCCATACCTGCTACGGAGCCTACCGACGGCGTGTGGGAGGATGCATTGAGCAATCACAGGATCGGCGACGCTGACGGCGACGGAGAGATCACCGTCATGGACGCGACCCGAGTCCAGCGTGTTCTGGCGGATTATGACGCCGATTTCCGCGCGATGGCGGAGCGTTTCGCAACGCTGACCGGCGACAGGCTGACGATCCTCGACGCGACCGAGATCCAGCGGCACCTTGCGGGCTTTTCGACAGCTGCCGCGATTGGCGAGTTTTTTCAGTAATGATCCGTTTCAACCCTATATCCTATCTTCCCTGAGAGCGGGCGGAGCTTTTGCTCCGTCCGTTTTTCTTTGCTTATGGTGCGTCTACAATTTGTGATTTGACTAATGGTTGATAATTTGGTATAATACAATTCTAAATGCAAATGAGAAAGTTTTATACTCCGCAATCGTCAGGCTA
>JAFSRK010000137.1 GCA_017446165.1 Ruminococcus sp. | reverse complement strand
AACGGAGCTTAAAAAATACGGCAGAAATGTTCTTTTCGCCTACGGCGGCGGAGCAATTAAACGCGTCGGAATCTATGACGAAATAATCGCCGTACTAAAAGAGGCGGATAAAAATATCATTGAGTTTTCGGGCATCATGCCGAACCCGACCTATGCAAAGGTACAGGAAGGTGCAAGACTGGCAAAAGAAAACAAAATCGACTTCATCCTCGCGGTGGGCGGCGGTTCGGTTATCGACTGCTGCAAGATCGTGTCCGCACAGGCAAAGCTCGAAGAAGATATCTGGGACTTTGAATACACAAAAGGCGGTCAGCCCGCTGACTTCATTCCGATGGGCGCGGTCGTGACATCCTTCGGAACCGGTGCAGAGATGAACAATGGCGCGGTCATCACCAACGAAGACAAGATGGTTAAATCGCCGCTGTGGGGCGCATTCTATAACTTTGCCGTGCTTGACGTCGGCTACACGATGACGATGCCGATGAAGCAGGTGATCTCCGGCTCCTTTGATACGCTTAGCCATTGTATGGAAACCTACTTTGGCTCGCCGAGAGAAACCAATCTCAGCGATGAGATCAATGAAGCCGTCATGCGGAACGTCATCAAGAACATGCGCGCGACGCTGAAGAATCCCGAAGATCGCTTTGTTCGTTCAGAGCTGATTTGGGCGGCGGCGATGGGTGAGAACGGTATCTTAAAGCTCGGCAAGATCACCGACTTCCAGTGTCATATGCTGGAGCACCAGCTCGGCGCATACACCGACTGCAACCACGGTCACGGCTTGGCCGTCATCCACCCCGTACTGTACAGGCATATCTACAAAAACGCCGTGAAGCAGTTTGCCAAATTCGCCGTGAACGTCTGGGGAGTAAACCCTGACGGAAAAACGGAGGATAAAGTCGCCTTAGAGGGTATCAACGCTCTCGCGGACTTCATCAAGGAGGTCGGCTTACCCACCAAGTTCAGTGAAATGGACATCACCGACACCGACTGGAAAGCGATCGCCGACACGACAATCATCACCGGTGGTTGCGCAAAAAAGCTGACTGCTGACGAATTACTTGAAATCTTAGAAGAATGTAAATAATCAGATCATATAAAGGAGAATCATTATGGAGTATATTACCTTAAACAACGGAACAAAAATGCCCCTCGAGGGCTTCGGCGTTTTTCAGATCCCCGATCCTGTCGAGTGTGAGCAGGTCGTTTACAACGCGCTCAAGACCGGCTACCGTCTGCTCGATACCGCCGCGGCGTATATGAATGAAGAAGCGCTCGGCAAGGCAGTTGCGCGCGCAATCGCCGACGGGATCGTGACCAGAGAAGATCTGTTCATCACCACAAAGGTGTGGGTACAGGATCAGAAGAACGAGGATACCGCGTATGAGGCGGTCAAGACCTCGCTTTCTAAGCTCAACATGGATTATGTTGACCTCGTCCTGCTCCACCAGCCGATGGGTGATTACTTCGCGGCATACAGAGGCATCACCAAAGCCTACAAGGAAGGGCTGACAAAAGCGATCGGCGTGGCGAATTTCTATCCTGCAATCCTCGCCAACTTCTGTGAAAATGTCGAAGTCATCCCCGCCGTCAATCAGGTTGAGCTGCATCCCTTCTTCGTACAGGAAAAGGCGCTCGAGAACATGAAGGCTTACGGCGTTGCCCCGCAGGCATGGGGACCTCTTGCAGAGGGCAAGCACGGTATCTTCACTGATCCTGAGATCAAGGCGATCGGCGACAAGTACGGCAAGTCGAACGCACAGGTCGTCCTCCGCTGGAACGCACAGCGCGGCGTGTCCATTATCCCGAAGTCCGTCAAGGTCGAGCGTATGCAGCAGAACATCGATATCTGGGACTTCGAACTGACCGATGAAGAGATGGCGGCAGTCGCAGCAAAGGATCTCGGTCATAGCGAGATCGTCAATCACGATGATCCGATGTTCGTCAAAGCGCTCAACGGCATGAACATCCACGCATAAACTGAGACCCGCAAACGCTGTCATCTATACTATCTCAGCATTCAGGAGGAACCATCTTGAAATTCACGAAATTAGGCAACACCGACATCACTGTTTCACAGATCTGCGTCGGGGGAATGTCCTTCGGCGAAGCATCCGAGAAGTTTCATCAATGGACTTTGGATCAAGGCGCTACCCAAAAGATGATCGCGCACGCCTATGAACTGGGCGTTAACTTCATCGACACGGCGAACTGCTACAGCTTCGGCACGAGCGAAGAATACATCGGTCAGTCTCTGAAAAACCTCGGTATCCCGCGCGACAAGGTCGTGCTTGCGTCAAAGGTCTATTTCAACGACGGTAAGCTCAGCTCTGACGCGATCGCCCGCGAAATTGACGGAACGCTCAAGCGTTTGCAAACAGACTACCTCGACCTGTACCAGATCCACCGCTTTGACTACTCCACACCCATCGAAGAGACGATGGAAGCACTGCATAAGCTGGTACAGTCGGGCAAGGTCCGCGCGATCGGCGCTTCTGCAATGTACGGCTACCAGTTCCACAATATGCAGATCGTCGCGGAGCAGAATGGCTGGACGAAGTTCTCCACCATGCAGAACCACTATAACCTGCTGTACCGTGAGGACGAGCGCGAGCTGATTCCTGTTTGCAGACAGTACAATGTTTCTCTGATCCCATACAGCTCTCTGGCGGGAGGTCATCTCACGCACAAGGCGTGGGAGTCCGGCAGCAAACGCAGCGATACCGACAAGGTGCTGCGGGATAAATATGACGGTGATAAGGAGAATAATCTTGAGATCATCGACCGCGTTGCGGGACTCGCAGAAAGATACGGCGTAACGATGACACAGATCGCCCTCGCGTGGCACTACACAAAGGGAGTCGCCGCTCCCATCGTCGGCGCAACAAAGCAAAGTCATTTTGACGATGCGGTAAAAGCTGTTGACTTGAAGCTTACCGCGGATGACGTCAAGTATCTCGAAGAAATCTACAAGCCTCACAGGATCGTCGGTGCGCTGTCGGAATGATTATCGATATGGAATAATAGGAGAAAACCTTCGTTTGACTAAAATCATGCGGAGGTTATTTCAGTAACTAAAATATAAACTAATACCGACTCATCGGCTGTTCGGAATAGCTCTAAAACGTCCAGATTTCAGCCGTATCGCGTTTTTTTGAAAAGCTAAGGTAATTTGACTACCTTTTTGAATTTTGACTCAAAATACTGATAAAAAGTGGGCTTTCAGCTCAGAAAGCCAGTGTTTAAGCCATTTTTCGCGCTATATGACTGCTTTGAAAATTCACTTGAGGTTTAACAAATCTGTGGGGGCAATTGTAACGCACATTCTTGTATAATAAGGTGAAATGCTTGCCTACTCAATTTTGAGTCCCAAACCGCAGATAAACACTGCCTTTTCAATCGTAAAAGCGTTACATTTCATTGAAACACAAAAGGAGCCGGTCACCCGGCTCCGATCTTACTTATGCAGCAAACCGCGATAGATATGCAGGTCTTCATCCTTGAACACATTGAAGATGACCTTGATATCGCTGTTTGTTGCTTTTTTATACTCTTTTACTGTGGATATAGCGATCTCAGCCGCTTCCCTTTGCGGAAATCCGAATACTCCGGTCGAAATACAGCAGAACGCGATGCTTTTCACACCGTTTTTCTCAGCGAGCTTCAAGCAAGAGAGATAGCAGCTTTT
>JAFSRK010000136.1 GCA_017446165.1 Ruminococcus sp. | reverse complement strand
GTCAGATACCTTTCGGAGCAGAAGGTGATCGAGTCTGCGATCCCGTTCTATATCGTCCTGCTTGTCCCCGTCGCGATAGGCGTTGTCGCGCTCGTGCTGACAAGAAAGAAGTTCAAGACAAAGTGATGATGAATACTGTAGTGAAAACCTCGGGCTTTTCTAAAATCAGAAAGCTCATTACCGTTCTGAAAAAGTGTAACGGTAAGATGACCGCCGACTCGAGCAAGGCGCTGATCTCGCCGAAAGCGATCAAGGTGATGCTCGGTGTCGGACTTGGGATCCTCGGGATCGGTATCGGCGTTCTGTGCTATGTTTTTGAGCCGGTGATCGCGATGGTGATCCCGGTGAGCGATATCATGCGCTCGCTGATGCTGCTCATGCTGATCCTCAGCTTCATCCTCTCGGTCAAGAACATCGTCACGGTGCTGTACACGGCGGATGATCTCCCCGTGCTGCTGCCGATGCCGTTCACTTCGGGTCAGATCGTTTCGGCAAAGCTGGCGGTTGCCTCGAATTTTCCGCTGATTCTCAGCCTGATCTTACTCAATACCGTCGGCTTCGGACTCGGTATCCGTGCCGGCGAGAGCGTCTTATATTACATCGGCGTCGTTCTCTCTAGCGTGCTGGTTCCCCTCGCGGGCATCGCGCTCGCGCTGCTGCTGGTCGTGATCATCTTCCGTGTATTTGGCTTTATCCGCAACCGTGATATCACCATGGTGCTGGGCAGCCTTTTCACGTTGCTGATCCTGATCGCGTATGTCGTCGTCAACAACAGCCTCAGGGACGATTCTAAAATTGCGACGGCTGCGCTTGGTGCGCTGTCGTCGGTGGCGGGCTTCTTCCCGAATATCTCTTTCATGAGCGATTTCATGTTCTCGGGAAATTTTCTCGGGCTGCTGATCAGCCTCGCCGTGACGGCGGCTGTCGTCGGCGTTGCGTTCCTCGCGGTCAAGGCGTTCTACCTGAATACCGCGCTGTCGATGCAGAGTACCTCCACGAGCAAGAAGAATGTGTCGAGCGCTTCTCTGAGCCGCAGCAAGAAGTCGGATGCTCTCAGGGCGTTGACGCGCTATGAGCGCAGAAGCGCACAGAGAAACCCCGCTTACCTGGTCAACGGCTTTTTGATCCCGATGATCTGGCCGCTGTTTGTCGTGCTGCCGCTGGTGATTGGCAAGGACTCTTTGTTTACAAAGCTCATCCTGCCGATGGGTACCTTGGGAACGACGCTTGCCGCGCTGTTGATCGCACTCACCGCGTCGTGCTTTGCCTGCGGCTTCAACGTGCTGCCTGTTTCGGCGTTCTCCCGTGAGGGCGCGACCTACGAAATCCTGCGCGCCATACCGCTCGGCTTCTCCGATTACTACAAGAGCAAGCGGAATTTTTCGCTCGCCGTGTGTTCGATCTCGAGTGTCGGGTATATCCTGATCCTCGGCGTCGTCGCCGCGGTGACGGGCGCTGTCACGACCGTCGATCTCTGGGTGATTCCCTTTGCGATGCTCGTCAGCCTTTTGGTCAACGTTACGCTGATCAACTTCATGCTGTGGAAGAATTCGGCGAAACCGGTCTTTAACTGGGATTCCGAGGCTGAGATCGGCAGAAAGCTCACATGGGTGAATATGATCGCCTTAGTCGTCGCTTTTGCGGCATATATCGGACTGATTATCGTATTGATCGTCTTTTCTATCACCTTTGAAAAGAACGGCGGTGTGAATACCGATACCGATATCGTGATCACCGTGATCGTCGCGGTCGCGGCTCTCGCGGTGTTCGGCGCGCTGTGCTTTGTTGTCAACAGGATCGCTGTCAAGAAGGCGGAAAGCAATCTGAAAAAGCTCGCCTGATCCTGTTGCCGTGTATATCTTATGCGGTTTTCATGCGTGAAAGAACCCTTTGAATACCGTATCTGCGGAGGTCCCGTATGACAAAAAATCAAAAGAAACTGATCTCACTGGCAGTGCTGATCCTTGCGGTCATCATCGCGTTGATCGCAGTCAGCTGTCACGCTGTCGGTCTGATGAATAAAAAAGATAATTCGGAGTCGCAAGCCGACGTCGAAGCGACTCAGGCTCCCACCGAGGCGCCCGCTCCCAAATCCCACATGATTCCTGACGTCGAGAGCAAGGTTATCCCGCAGACCGAGCTGAAAGCCGGCTGTGAGACCTATGCCTGCACGATGCTGATGAACATCCTCGGCTTCGATCTGGACGAGTTCAACTTTGCCGACAACTACCTCGACTGTCACTATGTCTACAAGGACGAGGACAGCGGCTACATGGAAGGACCCGATATGTACAGCGGCTTTGCCGGTACCGCCTATGCGGGCTGGGGCGTGTATTCACCGTCGATGGCAAAGAGCATGAACCGGTATCTCGCGGATCAGAAATCTCAGCTCAAGGCGTATAACTACGAGGGGATCCCGCTCGAACAGCTCTGCACGGAGTACATCGACAAGGATATCCCCGTGATGGTCTGGGCGACGACCGATATGCAGGAGCCGTATGTGTTCGATACATGGACGGTCAACTATGTCGATGAGAACGCCAAGACTCAGCTCGGCGATCAGTTCAACTGGTACGCTCATGAGCATTGTCTGGTTCTGGTCGGCTATGATGACAAGGAATACTTCTTCTGTGACTCCGCCGCGGGCGCCGTATCACATTTTGACAAGGCGCTGTGCCAGCAAAGATACGAACAGCTCGGCTCCCAGTGCATCGTTGTGAAATAACCTCAACTACTTTTTTACTTCGGAGGTAAAGATGAATAAACATGTGAAGAATCTGACGCTCACTGCCATGTTCCTCGCGATCGGTTTGGTGCTGCCGTTTCTGACGGGCCAGCTCCAGCAGATCGGCAACATGCTTTTGCCCATGCACATTCCGGTATTCCTGTGTGCGCTGATCTGCGGCTGGAAGTGGGGACTGCCGATGGCGATCATCCTGCCGCTGATGCGCTCGCTGATCTTCGGCATGCCGCCGCTTTATCCGACCGCTGTCGCGATGGCGTTTGAGCTGGGGACCTACGCCTTTGTTGCCGGTTTCCTGTATGAGAAGTCCAAGTGGACCTGCATCCGTGCATTGTACCGCTGTATGCTGATCGCGATGGTCGCGGGACGCGTCGTCTGGGGTGCAGTGATGCTGGTGCTGATGGGGATCGGCGGCAACGCCTTTACGTTCAGCGCGTTCCTCTCGGGAGCGATCCTGAACGCCGTACCCGGTATCATCCTCCAGCTGATCCTGGTACCCGCGGTGATGCTCGCGCTCGACAGAACCAAGCTGGTGCCGTTCAGACGGATGAAGAAGGAAGAACCCCTTGTCGAGTGATATGCAGAGGATGATCGAAGAAATCAAGCAGGCAGTGGACGCGCTCGATCAAAGCGGCAGAGTCATCGTCGCGATCGACGGTCGCTGTGCCTCGGGAAAAACAACGCTCGCAAAGCGACTGGAAGAAGCGCTCGACGCGACCGTGTTCCACATGGACGACTACTTTCTCAGACCTGAGCAACGAACACCTGAGCGACTGGATACTCCCGGAGGGAATGTCGACTGTGAGCGCTTCACTGACGAGATCCTGCGCCCGCTGATCGTGGGTGAGGAGCAGATCGTCTATCGCCCCTATGACTGCTCGCGTCAGGCTTTGGCTGAGCCGATATTGGTGAAGCCGAAGCGCATCGTCATTATCGAGGGAGCGTATGCCTGTCACCCGATGCTCAGGGAGCATTATGATCTGAAAATATTCATGACGGTATCCGAAAAGGAGCAACTGCGGCGCATCGTCGCCCGCAACGGCGCACAGCGTGCCGAGGTGTTCCGCGATCGTTGGATACCGCTCGAAGAAGCCTATTTTGCCGCGTGTCAGACAGAGAACTGCTGTGACCTCGGCTTTGACAATACGAACGCATGAAAGGAGACCACTATGTCGAATGAAGTGAAAGCAAAAACCGGCGGCGAACGCTATGTGCCGTATGACGAACGAAAAGGAAACGAATCCATCGTGTACTTTACCCGCGACCTCTCCGCCGAGGGGCTGAAGAAAATCTATGAGAAGGTCAACGGTACGATGAACGGCAAGATCGCCGTCAAGCTTCACACCGGTGAGCCTCACGGTCCGAACATCATCCCGCGCGAGTGGGTGAAGGAGCTGCTCGACACTGAGCCGGAGTTGAAGGACGCCGTGATCGTCGAGACCAATACCTACTATGAGGGTGACCGCTACACCACCGAACAGCACAGAAAGACCCTCGAGATCAACGGCTGGACGTTCCGCAACGTCGATATCATGGACGAGGACGGCACCGTGCTTCTGCCGATCAAGGGCGGTAAGTGGATGAAGGAGATGTCCCACGGCTCCCACATGACCGACTATGACTCCATGCTGGTGTTGACCCACTTCAAGGGTCATACGATGGGCGGTTTCGGAGGCTCGAACAAGAACATCGGCATCGGCTGTGCCGACGGCAGAGACGGCAAGAAGTGGATCCATGCCCGCGAGGGCGAGGGAATGTGGTCGATCGATCAGGAGGAGCTGATGGAGCGCATCACCGAGTCCACCAAGGCGACCATCGACTACTTCGGCAGAAACATTACCTACATCAACGTCATGCGCAACATGTCCGTGTCGTGTGACTGTGAGGGCGTAGCGGCAGAGCCTGTCGTCACCCCGAACGTCGGCATTCTCGCCTCCACCGATATCCTCGCTGTTGATCAGGCGTGCATCGACCTCGTTTACGCGATGCGTGAGGACGAGAACCACGCGCTGGTGGAACGCATCGAGACCCGCCACGGTCATCGTCAGCTCAGCTGTATGAAGGAGATGGG